>NZ_JBAKAZ010000031.1:0-38997 GCF_038155185.1 Psychromonas aquatilis | reverse complement strand
CAGTCATTTTTCCTGCGCAAAATTTAGATCACTTATTTAATATAATTGGTATAAGGCAAACCACAGTTAGCAAATGAAATATGAGGCCCACGCTCTAACATAATTATTTCTGCATGCTCATCCAAACGGCGTGCTCTTGCAGCGGCAGAAGCACCACCAGCAACATCACTATTTTCTTAGACATAAACACTCCCCTGAGATTAGTAATAATATAAACAAAGAAGAGGCAAGCCTCTCCAATACTCTACCAATAATTAAATCACACCAATATATATTAGAAAATACTAATGTAGAAAAAACTAAATTAGCTTAAAGTGGAAATAAAAAAGTGTAATTATCTGCATAAAAGTATTGAAGGTAGTTATGCAAAATAAATTAGACTTAATTAATGAAAATGTTGAAGAAGCCACTGACTTTTTAAAGATCATGGCCCATAAAGATAGGATGCTAGTTTTATGCTTATTGTCTGAAGGGGAAATGGGAGTCGCAAAATTAAGGGAATATAGTAACCTCAGTCAATCGGCCTTTTCTCAACATTTAAGTGTGTTAAAAAAACACCAGCTAGTCAAAGTTCGTAAACAATCACAACTGGTGTTTTATTCTCTCGCAGACCAGCGGGTCAATATTATATTAAAAGCCATGCAACAGGCTTTTTGCCCAACCTTAACATCGGAAGAGTAACTTTTTCTACTTTACATTAGGTGACGTTATTATGGAAAACTTAACACTTTGGCCGTCATTAATTGGCGGTGCATTATTAGGGTTATCAGCAACTTTATTAATGTTGTTTACTGGTAAAACGGCGGGTATCAGTGGTATTTTCGGTGGGCTATTAACTAGAAACAAGGGGCAACGACTATGGCGTTGGGCATTTTTGCTAGGCATGGCCTCTAGCATTTATCTGCTAAATCCATTTTCATTTTCCTTACCACAATTTGATGGGCAGCCTTTACTTTATATTATCGCGGGACTTTTTGTGGGCTTTGGTACGCGATTAGGTAATGGCTGTACCAGTGGACACGGCATTGTTGGCATTGGTCGTTTATCAAAACGTTCAATCGTAGCAACCTGTGTATTCATACTGGTAGCCATTTTGGTTGTATTTATTCGTCGTCAACTGGGGCTATAACTATGTTAATACTGATCGCATTAATATCTGGATTATTATTTGGCACAGGTATGATCGTGTCTAATATGGTTGATCCGAGTAAAGTAATTGCTTTTTTAGATGTCACTGGTCATTGGGATCCTAGTTTAGCTTTTGTCATCATTGGTGCATTAACCGTTTTTGCACCTTGTTATCACCTTATAATTAAAAAACGAAAACATGCTATTAACGGTGATACTTTTTCGTACCCTAACAAGACGAATGTCGACTCAAAACTTATCTTAGGCGCAACATGTTTTGGAATTGGATGGGGTATCGCTGGATTATGTCCAGGTCCGGTGTTGACCAGCATCTCAGGTGGCGCTAGCGAAATATTTATTTTTATTATCAGCATGGCCGTTGGAATGGGTATTGCAGCGAAAGTAAATAAATAATATCTCTCAATGACCTTATTAGTCATCCATAATAACTTGAAATTATAGATGACTAATACACACTTTATAATTACACTGTCTCAATTTTTCATGAGCATTAACATGTAGCGTTCAGCTAGTCCACTACAGAGCTTAAACTTTGCCATGTTAACTACGTTTGTTTAGGATTATTGTGACTTATAGCGCTTCATCTACACCATTAAACCGCACTGCCATCATATTAGCCTTAGCTTTAGGTACTTTTGTTTTAGGGTTAACAGAATTCTCAATGATGCCAATGTTGCCATTAATCAGTGAGACTTTTAATACAACCCCTTCACAATCAGGCTACGCAATTAGTGCTTATGCGATGGGTGTTGTTGTCGGAGCTCCAATCTTAATGCTGTCCACTGCCAATATGCGTAGGCGTAAAGCATTACTTATCTTTTTAACATTAATGTTTATTGGAAATGGGCTTAGTGCGCTAGCTAACTCTTTGAACCAGTTAATTATTTTCCGTTTTTTAAGTGGGCTACCTCATGGCGCTTATTTTGGTGCGGCATTACTATTAGCAGCAGAAATAGCACCAACAGGAAAGCGTTCTAGCTTTATGTCAAAAATATTTATGGGCTTAACAATCGCTACTATTGTAGGTGTCCCTTTAGTTACTTTAGTCGGGCAAAATCTTAGTTGGCGTTATTGTCTTGCAGGTGCATCAATTTTATCGTTAATCGCTTATATTTGTGTTTATAAGATAGTGCCTAATGTTGATAACAGTAAACCCTCTAATTTAATCAATGAGTTTAATGTATTAAAAGACAAACTAGTTTGGTCAATTTTAGGCATTGCTATTATTGGCTTTGGTGGGGTATTTTGTATTTATACTTATATTGCAGATACCATTCTAGATATTACGCATACACCCGCTTATACCATTTCAATTGCCATGATCATGTTTGGTGTCGGTTGTACTATTGGCAATTACTTTATGGGTAAGGCTGCTGATATTTCAGCTATTAAAGCAACGGGTATCTGCCTTATTCTAACCATCATTTTTGCACTTATGTATGTAGAAGCCAGCCACCATATTTGGCAGTTATATATCATCGTATTCCTGATCGGGTGTAGTATTGGGCTATCAACACTGATTCAAACATTATTAATGGATGTATCACCTGATGGCCACGCAATGATAGGTGCACTGGTCCAGTGTTCATTTAATCTTGCAAATGCTTTAGGTCCTTGGCTTGGCGGTATCGCAATTGCAAATGGAGCATTACCCAATGAAACAGGTTATGTCGCAGCAGCCTTGTTTTTAGGTGGGTTTATTATGTGGTTATTAAGCTACTTACAATTAAAAAATAAAAGTAAATTAGTGTTAGCATCATAATCAACCATTCAATAAAAGAGCCTTTTTTTACTAACATTAAGGCTCTTTTATTTGCAACCGATAGCTCACCAGCCTGCAAAAATATACCTTCTAAATCACGTATGTTAATCCCCTCTTTTCTTTTAATGCTTAATAAATTTAATGAGATTCAGTCTTAGCGAGATAAGAAATATTTAGTGACCTCTCAAAAATTCAATACGATGACAAATAAAATTGTTATCGATAGTCTATATAAGTAATAATCTCTGTTTTAACAATAAAAGATTTCTCTTAAAAGCCAATACTTTAGGTTTAGGTTAGCGACTCACTAACACAATAAATAACAAGGCAATAAAATGAAAGATAAAGTCGTTTTATATAAAAAAATTCCAGAGCAACAACAGCAATCATTAAGCCAAACCTTTAATCTCGTTTGTTTTGATAAAATAGATGAAAATAACCTAGAGCAGTTTCTCAATGAGATAAAAGATGCTGTAGGCCTGATTGGTGCAGGCTTCAAATTAGATAAAAACATCCTAAAACATGCCCCACATTTAAAAGTAATATCTACTATTTCCGTTGGTTATGATCATTTTGACCTCGATTATCTTAAACAACATAACATTGCATTAATGCATACCCCTAATGTGTTAACAGAAACTACCGCAGATACCATTTTTTCTTTGATAATGTGTACAGCTAGACGAACCACTGAACTGAATAACCTTGTTCGCTCAGGGGCGTGGGTCAATAATTTAAAAGATGCCTATTTTGGCATTGATGTTTATGGAAAAAAACTTGGGATACTGGGCATGGGACGCATCGGTTACGCTGTCGCAAAGCGCGCTCATTTAGGTTTTGATATGCAAGTAAATTATTATAACCGCAGTGCGAATAGCGCAGCAGAAACAAACTTAAAAGCACAAAAAATGGAGTTAGATGAGCTATTAGCAACCTCTGACTTTGTCTGTTCAATCTTACCCGCTAATCAGCAAACAGACTTATTGATCGGTCAAAGAGAGTTGGCCTTAATGAAAAGTTCAGCGATATTTATTAATGGCGGACGCGGTAATGTTGTTGATGAAGATGCGCTTGCTAAGGCATTGCAAGATCGCACAATTAGAGCTGCAGGCCTGGATGTTTATAAGGTCGAGCCTCTTCCTACTTCATCTCCATTAATGGACTTAGATAATATTGTTCTTTTCCCTCATATCGGCTCAGCAACAGCAGAAACAAGACTGGCTATGATTGATTGTGCAATAGACAACTTAGTCGCCGCTTATCACGGCGATTTGTCAAAAAACTGTGTTAGCCACTAAATTAGAGTCAATTATGACAGGTTACTTCAGCAAATAATGAACGGTACCTGTCATAACAATTCAATCGCTAACGGTAGCGCTCATTATCTATGATGCCTTTTCCATAACTATTGCAATCAGCCTTGTACAAGCATATTCTTCATTTCTTTTTTAACTTTACTCATTATCGATTGTATTAATGATACATAGCAGAAACTAACCATCTCTACTTAGTGACGCTCAGTACTAAATACAATTAATACCAATTATATTAAATAAGTGATCTAAATTTTGCGCAGAAAAAATGACTTAGTTTAAGGCGTAATTTGAGTTAAATAGTTGTTCTATTTGCGAAAATTACAACGAAGAAATAAGTTATTTTAGCAAGTAAAATAGATCAGTTAATTAGTGTGATTGGTATAATATAAGAATGGACTCATCATGATCAAAACAATTACTAACCTATTCCCTGTATGGGCAATCTTACTGTCAGTACTGGCTTTTTTACAGCCTGACACCTTTACTTCGTTTAAAGGTTATATCGTCCCATTATTAACAATTATTATGCTGGCCATGGGGTTGACCTTAACACCTAAAGACTTCGCCAATGTCAGTAAAAACTTCAAAGCGGTTTCTGTTGGTGTGATCCTGCAGTTTACCATTATGCCTATTGTCGCTTTAACTATAGCTACCCTATTAAACTTTGATGCAAATCTGACTGTTGGTTTAGTTCTTGTGGGAGCTGTGGCAGGAGGAACAAGCAGTAATGTCATGTGTTTCTTAGCAAAGGGCGATGTGGCATTATCGATTTCCATGACAGCTATTAGTACTTTATTAGGCGTTATTTTTACACCATTATTGGTTGAAATTTTTGCTGGAAAAGCTATTGATATCCCAGTAGCTGGTATGATTGTTAGTTTAATAAAAATTGTACTTGTACCTGTTGTTCTAGGTGTTTTACTTAATACAATTTTACACAAACCCATTCAAAAAATAGCCCCTTCATTACCAGTTATTTCAATGATTGCGATTGTATTGATCATTGCTATCGTAGTGGCATTAAATGCAACAAAATTAGTTGAGGTAGGTGCAATGGTAGCATTAGCCGTTATTCTCCATAATTCATTTGGTTTATTAGCAGGTTATTTGATTACTAAAAAACTTGGTTTCGAAGAGAAGGTTTGTCGTACAATCGCTTTTGAAGTTGGTTTACAGAACTCTGGTTTAGCAACAGCGTTAGCAATGAAGTTTTTTGCGCCTACTGCTGCAATTGCAGGCACTATTTTTTCTGTATGGCATAATATTAGTGGTTCTATTTTAGCAGGTTATTGGTCTCGTAATATTGAGAAAAAAACACCTCAACAATAATATACTTGGCAATGGTGAGCAGCGTCATCATTGCCCTCCTTTTACTTTTCATTTTCTAAATCCCAAACCTATTTATAAATAGCTATATATCAATAAAAAAGGTCAGAATTACTTTATAGATAGTTTTTTATTCTTGGTCTATGATGAATGCCCCTTACAACCTAAGTTTCTTAAATAAACAATAGTGATTTCTACCTATGACGCTACAAATAGAGCAGCTACAAACTGCAGTGTGGATTTATGATATTGACCACCATGTTATTTTAGAAGCAAATCACGCCGCCCTCAATTTATGGAATAGTCCGTCCTATGAAGAGTTATTTAGTAGGAACTTTGAGTCAGAGCAATCTGAGGCCGTTAAAGAAAATATGCAGCAATTTAAACATGCTTTCCTTAAAAATGAAGTGCTTTATAAAGTTTGGGAATTCCGGCCTAAGAACCAAATAAAAGTAGCTTTATGTCAAATCTCAGGTGTTTACTTAAATGATGGTCGACTGGCAATGCAGGTAGAGGCATCGCAAATACCTCCAGAAAGTAACTTTCAACATCAAGGTACTACTATTATCTCTTTATCGGCGTTTAGTGGGGAGTTAATCAGTTCAAATCCTCCCTTTACAAAGACTTTTGGGAATGAGTTTAATCAACTTGCTAATTTATTTTGTGAAATTGACTGTTTTAAAAACCTAATATACGTCTTATCAAAGCACTCTACTTACGAAACAGAAGCGATTTTACACACAGAAAAGGGTAAAAAATGGTTTAAAGTGATTGCCAATGTAGTTAATCGCTCTAATCAAGAGGCTCATATACTACTCAATTATCACGACATTCACGATAGTAAAATGAATGCAAAGAAGCGATATTTACCGATTTGTGAAGACTCATTAACAGGGTTAATTAATAGGCAAGGTTTATCTGATAGGTTAAAGAACCTGTTCATCCACGAAAAACCTTTTGCTATGTTGTATATTGATTTGGATGGTTTTACATTGATCAATGATTCTCTAGGTCATTCACAAGGGGATAATATTTTACTCGACGTCGCGCTGCGACTTAAAGCTATTCACCCTAACAATATAGTCTGTCGTTGTAGTGGTGATGAGTTTATTTATATTATAGAAAGTAAGCTCAGCAAAAGTGATGTATCTCAAGCGTGTCAAAAAATCCTTGACGTTCTTAGCCTTCCTTATAAAAACCCTTATGGTAGAGATATCTCTGTTTCTGCCAGTATCGGCATTGCAAGCTACCCTATTCATAGTTGTAATTTTGAATCTTTAGTAAGTGCATCTGATACTGCCATGCGCCAAGCCAAAAAATCAGGGAAAAAACAATGGATATATTTTCAACCTGAAATGGAAGATGCCAAAAAAAGGTTAAGCTTGCTGTCTCAAAAATTATCTTTTGCAATCAAAAACAAAGAATTAAGTTTGCATTATCAGCCGATTGTTGATGTATCCACTCCACAACATAAAATGGTGTCCTTAGAAGCTCTGTTAAGGTGGAATAACCCTGAACTTGGCTTTATCTCACCAGAAGAGGCAATCAAAGTAGCAGAGCAAACTGGATTAATTTATGAGATAGAAAACTGGGTTTTACAACAAGCGATTCACGACTTAGTTAGGTTTAAGCAACACTTCCATGAAGACTTAACCATGGCGGTTAACTTATCTGCTTTACATATTATTAACCAAAAAACTGTTCAGCCTATTTTAAATATGCTAGCAGAAAAAAGTTTACAACCTACCGACTTAATTATCGAATTGACTGAAAGTGTTCTACTTACTGGTCTTCATAAACAAGAAAACTCAATACAACCATTAATTGATAGTGATATAAAGTTACATATAGATGATTTCGGGACTGGCTACTCGTCCTTAGCCTATCTTCACCAATTACCCGCCTCAACCGTCAAAGTTGATAAGGCATTCTTAAACTACATTGAAGCCAATACAACGACCTTAGAGTATATACAAAAACTTATTAGTACCCTTTCAATGAGGGCCTTAATAGAGGGGATAGAGACCAAGCAACAAGCTGAAACCTTAAAGGGAATTGGTTATACACTACAACAAGGATATTATCACGGCAAACCAAAGCCAATAGAATATTACCTTTAATCGCTATAATGCTTTCAATCGCAATAATTGAAAGCATAAAGGAAAGCATTGAGGTTATTTTTTTGACAGTTTTATATAGACAAATAAAGACAGAAAGATAACACCCGCACCAAGCATTTTTTGGACTTGCAGTACTTCACCTAACATGGTCATACTTAATACCAGTGTCCACACGGGCTCCAGAATCATAATTAATGCCGCCGTTTCAATCTTAACGGAAAACTGCCCAAGGGTTTGAAATAAATAGCGAATTGAAGTAGCAACTAACGTTGAAACAACAAACCAAAATACTACTGATTGGGTTAATTCTAATTGTACTTCTCGAGTCAATAAGACATATACACTACTTATCACTCCCACTGTAAATAGCTGTAAGAAGATTGCCACTAGTGGCTTTACCGAATTTGTTACTCTTTTATTAAACACAAAATGCATTGAAAATAATGCGGCAGAAAGTAAAAAACACCATTGGCTTTTTTCAACTTGCCAGCCGTGTGTTAAGGACAATAACATCATACCAATAACGGCAAGCGGCAAAGCCAGCCAAAATGCTCGGTTGGGCTTCACACGGAAAAATAACCAAGAAGTAAAAGGAGCAATAATCATGGCTAAACTCATAATAAATGCACCTTCAGAAAGGCTATTGGTGATGGATATGGCAAATATCCATACCTGAATGCCCAGTGTTAACAACAGTCCAACAAAACAAACTGAAAGAACTTGTTTTAAGCTTAATTGAAGTACTTCTTTATAACAAAAGGGTAATAAAATAAAACTTGCGATTAGGAAGCGAGCGGCAATAAAGGCGTCCCCTGGCACTCCTTCAATAACCAACTTTGAAGCAATCCAGCCTATAGCTGCCAGTATTGTTGCTAATACTAAATGGTATTCACCGCGCATGTGAGTCTCTTTTATTTCATTGACGACAAAAAAGCAACCTGGTAAACCAAGGTTGCTTTTTTGTGTAGGATTAATTGTATTTTATTGAGGTAACTAATTATTATATTCGGGATAATCCGATAAGCCTTTTTCAGACCCGCCAAATAATGTATCGGGATCATGTGTTGCTAATGGATAGCCATTTTTAATACGTGATGGTAAATCCGGATTAGCCACAAAAGGTCGGCCAAATCCAATCATATCAGCTAAACCATCCTCAATAATTGCCTCTGCTTTGGCTGCATTATAACGACCTGCATAAATTAATACACCTTTATAAACGTTACGCACCTTTTCTTTGAATGCTATAGGTGTATCAGGGGCATCATCCCAATCAACTTCCGCAATATGAATATATACAACATTAAGCTTATCTAGCAACGCAGCAGCTGCGACATAGGTTTCAACCGGCGTATCATCAACAGTGCCATTTAAAGAAGTAAATGGCGCTAAACGAACACCAACACGATCCGCCCCTATCACGTCGACCATCGCCGTAACAACTTCAGCTAAAAAACGAAGTCTGTTTTCAATACTACCACCATATTGATCCGTTCGGTTATTCGCATTTGAGTCGATGAATTGATTAATCAAGTAGCCATTAGCAGCATGTAACTCAATACCATCAAAACCAGCTTCTATCGCATTTAATGCAGCTTGTTTATATTCTTGGATAACAGTTTGAATATCTTCTTCTGTCATTTCACGTGGCGTAACTACATCAACAAAACCAGGCTCTCCTATTCCGTTATCAACGAATACTTTTACATTTTCAGCTTTTATAGCTGAAGAGGAAATAGGTTGCACCCCACCCGTATTATCAGGATGTGTCACGCGTCCTACATGCCAGAGTTGAGCAAACATCAGCCCACCATTTGCATGAACAGCTTTTGTCACTTTTTTCCATCCAGCTATTTGTTCTGGACTATAAATCCCCGGTGTCCAAGCATAACCTTGCCCTAAAGGTGATATTTGAGTCCCTTCACCGACGATCAAACCTGCACCAGCGCGCTGTGCATAATATTTAGCCATTATATCGTTAGCTTCATTGCCCGGTTGGGTTGCTCTAGAACGAGTCATTGGCGGCATAACAATACGATTTTTTAATGTTAATTTACCTAATTGTAAGGGTTGGAATAATGATTCAGTCATGCTTTTACCTCGTGGATATATTCTATCAATGCGACGGTGATGTTAATTAGTCAGATTAATATACGTTACCTAACAACAATAAATAAATTATTGTTTATTATCTAAATCATTATTTTTTGTTATCAATTGAATACCAGTGCTGGTTTTACAAAGATAAAGCGACTACCGTCTCGGTTTAATGGTACGAAAAGTTAAATTAATACGCGGCGTACTGACTTTTTTAGTGGGAGGTAAGCGGTGTAACCAATGATCTTGGGTTTGTCCTTTCATAACCAGTAAACTACCGTGCTGTAAAACAATAGAGTGGGTTTCTTGTGACACCTTATGCTTAAAAGAAAACTTTCTTTCAGCGCCAAGACTTAATGAAGCAATTGCACCATTTTTGAGTAAATCTTTTTCACTATCACTATGCCAAGTCATTCCCTCTTCACCATCATGATAAAGATTTAACAAACAAGCATTAAATTGATACCCGGTTATTTTTTCAATGCGCTCTTTTAATTCAATTAACTCTTGCGTCCAAGGTAAAGCAACTTTAGTTGTATTTGAGTAGGTATACTTAAAGGCAGTATCCGCATACCAAGCAACTTTTCGTTTGGTAATCGTTAGCTCGCCAAAATAACTCGCTTGATCATTTGTCCATTGAATTTTAGTCAATAAAGCATCAAAATATTTATCAGATTCGTCAATAGGAATGACCACACCATGATATTCAACTCGTCCATCTTGTTTAATAATAGGAATCGGTTCAACCTCTAAATCTGCAAATAAATCTTCCGTAAACACTGTCTTTCTCCCGTTATTAAAAACAATTCAATTTAACACCTCTAAAAGGGTAACGACACGTATTAAAATATTACTTTAAAATCAAAAAGTTAAATTCTTAATATAAATTATTTCATAGTCTGCGTTATATACATTATAATGTGCAACATCTTATTCAGATGAAAACTAACAATACTGAAGATATTTAAACAAATTAAACACTTTATTAACATTACACTTTACAAACATTAAGGAAAGAAAAATGAATGCAGAAGGAATGATGGATTTAGTCACAACTAAGTCATTAGAATATGGTCCGAAAATAATTGCGGCTGTTGTAGTCTGGGTTATTGGGGCATGGGTTATTAAGCTATTATTAGGTGGCTTAGATAAGCTAATGAATAAAAGCAATGTTGACGCATCATTAAAACCATTTTTACATAGCTTAGTGGGTATGGCCCTCAAAGTGATGTTGGCTATATCAGTACTTGGGATGGTTGGTATCGAAATGACCTCTTTTGTTGCGATCTTAGCAGCAGCAGGTTTAGCAGTAGGTATGGCATTATCAGGCACACTGCAAAATTTTGCAGGCGGCGTGATGATTTTAATATTTAAACCTTTTAAAGTGGGCGATTTTATTACAGCACAAGGCCATTCTGGTACTGTTAGAGAAATTCAAATCTTTAACACAATCTTGAAAACTGCTGATAACAAAACAATCATTTTACCAAACGGTGGTTTATCTACAGGCTCAATGGTTAACTTCTCAACAGAAGAAAAACGTCGTGTAGATTGGACAATTGGCGTTGCTTACGGCGATGACTTAGATAAAACACGTGCTGTTATCCAACGTCTTTGTGATGCAGACGAGCGTATTTTAAAAGAAACGCCTGTTGTTATTGTCGTTTCTGAATTAGCTGACAGCTCTGTTAACTTCGCTGTTCGTGCATGGGTTAAAGCTCCTAATTACTGGGGTGTATTCTTCGATATGAATGAAAATGTTTACAAAACATTTGCAAAAGAAGGTCTTAACATTCCTTTCCCACAAATGGATGTACATGTACATAAACAAGAAGGTTAATTAATTTAACCGATTAACCTAAAGCCCTGAGTGTTCTTCACTGAGGGCTTTTTTATTACCGCTTCCCTAAAAAACTCTTATTGTAACTTCCTTAAAAGCCTGCGTTATAAAGGTCAAAATAAAGGCAATAAAAAGCCCTTTCCTGTTTTTTTTATGTATAATTCTGTGGTTTTTATTAACCATTTTCTAAGCTTTAATTTGAACAACAAAAATGGTTAACCCCCCTGCTATTTTTACAGCTGGCATAATCTATCTAACGATTGAAAAGCTGTCATTATGTTGATTTAAATAACACTTAACTAGGATAATAAATGAATAACTCCAAGTCTTTTTACTTGTCAGTTTGGCGTTGGCACTTTTACGCAGGCTTATATACTGTCCCATTCTTGCTCATGTTAGCAATAACTGGGTTAATGATGCTTTACTCCCCTGTTGTGGAAAAATGGACAAATCAAGACTTGTATAATGTACAGCAAGTATCAAGTACGCCACTGACTTTTGAGGCTCAAAAAGAACTAGTCGCTCAAGCATATCCAAATGACTTAATTAAATCGGTTCACGCTCTTCGAGATATTTCTGAATCCACCCGCTTTCAAGTTATTCAAGACGGTGAAGCACTTTCTGTGTTTGTCGACCCATACCAAGGCAAAGTATTAGGAGATATATCAATATCTGACTCCCTTTACTCTTGGGCTGATAATACTCATGGGACCTTCATGATAGGTGATACAGGAGATAAATTAATTGAAATAGCCATTAGTTTTACAGTGCTATTAGTGATCACAGGTGCTTATTTATGGTGGCCTCGTGGCTCTACCACATTAAAAGAATCACTAAAGATTAGTTGTAATAAAGGCCGCGCATTCTGGAAAGATTTACATTCAGTGATTGGTATCTGGGTTTCAATCATATTGTTATTTTTCTGTATTTCAGGCCTTGCTTGGGCAAGCGTATGGGGCGGGTCAATGTTGCAAGCTTGGAGTACTTTTCCAATGCAACAAAGCGCAACTAGTGTTTCTTCCAAATTGACTCATAATGACCTTAATGTCAAAGGTTTAAAACAAATCCCTTGGGGCTTAGAACAAGCAGCCCTACCAGAATCTGCGAATACAAATACTCCTGATGTTATCGGTCTTGATAAAATAGTCTCACAAAGCAAAGCATTAGGTTTTACACAATTTCAAGTATTTTTTCCAAAAGGTGAAACTGGTGTTTATACTGCTTCTGCTAGCTCAATGAGTAAAGATATAGAAAATGCGACCGATGATAGAACTGTACATTTTGATCAATATACAGGCGAAGTCATCGTTGATATTGGTTATCAAGATTATAGCTTAGCTGCAAAGGCAATGGCTGTCGGTATCTCTTTACATATGGGACAATGGGGCGTGTTAAACTATATTGTTAATACGTTATTTTGTTTAGCAGTGATCATGATCTGCATTACTGGAATAGTTATGTGGTGGATGCGTAGACCTGCTGGAAAATTTGCTTTATCTGCACCTCAACAGCCAAAAGATCTAGCGCTATGGAAACATGCGACTTGGATAATATTATTACTATCAATACTATTTCCATTAGGGGCGGCGGCAATGGCTGTTGTGATCATTATTGATCGCATCTTATTATTCATTGCACCCAAAATAAGCGCAGTATTCAATTAATTTATACTCTCGACGCTGTCTAGCAATACCTATTGATCTGTCAGGCAGCGTCGAAATTAAAGCACTTAATTTAGTAAAAGTGATTGGTTTATTTAAAGTGCTTTATTCTTTTTACTAAAATATTGATTAATCAATAATGCCAATAAAATAATCACTGCCCCAAGACCTAGTCTCATAATATCAGCTTCTTTATTCCAAATAAGTACATTAACCACAATACCTGCCGGAATAAGGAGGTTATTCATGACCGCTAATGTACCAACATTCACTAATGTTGCGCCCTTATTCCAAGCAAAATAACCGACCCCAGATGCAACTGTGCCTAAATACATAAGAATGCCCCATTGTAACGTCGTTGTAGGCAGTTTTTCAGGGTTACCAAACAGTAAATAACAAACAATCGCTACGCATAATGCTCCAATAAAGAACCAACCAAATACGGTTTTATGGTCAAGCTGACGGTCAGCCATTAAACGCTTATAAGTAACTTGTCCAGTTGCAAAGCAAAGGTTAGCAGCCTGTACCAATAATAAGCCGATGATGAAGTTATCATTAATATTCTCGTAACGAATAGCTACGGCACCTAATACCGCAATAATTGCGACTAAAAAGAATTTGGGGTTAAAGCGCTTATCAATTGCATCATTGATCAAGGTAATATAAATCGGCGTCATAACAGTAAACAATAGGACTTCTGGTACTGATAAGTACAAAAAGGAATGGTAATAGAAGCTATACATTGCCCCTAATTGAATCGCACCAATTAACATTAGCTTTAATGCAATGTGGGCAGGTGTTTGCCTCACTTTTAAAAAAGGTAAAAAAACCAATGTTGCTAAAACAATCCGTAGTAAAACACTAAACCAAGCGTCTACTTGACCTGCTAGGAAAACACCGATCAAACTAAACGAAAATGCCCACAGCAAAGTCACTGCCAATAAATAAATCATATTAATTCCATTTTAATCATTAAGGTGCATAGTTTACCTCAATTATTAATAACAAACATAGTGACTTACTGAAGGACTTTTAAAAGCCTTTACCAAGATAAAGGCTTAGCAATCATGTGGCTAGTTAAAACTAAATTAAGCTATTTCGTTGAATGTTTCACCGAGTGCATTAATTAAAGAATCAATTTCGTGTTTTTCCGTTGTAAATGGCAATCCCAATTGAATGGTATTACCACCGTAACGAACAAAAAATCCTTTCTCCCACATTTTCATACCAATTAAATAAGGACGTAATGCAGGGTCACTAGCAGGCGCGATGCTAAAACCAGCGGTAAATGCATAGTTTCTAATATCGGTGACATGTTTACATCCTTTTAAACTATGTACAGCTTGTTCAAAATAATCACTTAACGCACTCACTCTTTCAGGAATTTTTTCTTGTTGCAAAAGATTTAAAGTCGCTAAGCCTGCGGCGCAGGCAACAGGATGAGCTGAATAAGTATAACCATGAGGAAACTCTAGAAGATGCTCCGCACCACTTTGTTCCATATAAGTGTCATAAATCTCTTGCTTGGCGATCACAGCTCCCATCGGGATCACACCATTCGTCACTTGCTTAGCAACATTGATTATATCTGGTACTACGCCAAATGCCTCGGCACCTGTTTTCGCTCCCATTCTGCCGAAACAGCAAATAACTTCATCAAATATTAATAAGATATTATGCTCATCACAAATCTCACGTAATCGGTTCAAATAACCGACAGGCGGGGGGATAACACCAGCAGAACCAGATAAGGGCTCCACAATTACCGCTGCGATATTAGAAGCATCATGTAGGGCAATCAAATCCAACAACTCGTTTGCTAGTGTTTTGCCATGTTCTGGTTGACCTTTGCTAAACAGGTTTTCAGGCAACATAGTATGACGTAAATGATCGACCTCCACTACAGGTCCAAATAAAGCACGATTACCGCCGATACCGCCAACCGAAATTCCGCCAAAATTACTGCCGTGATAACCTAACCCGCGACCAATTAGTTTAGTTTTGCTTGGCAACCCTTTTTTACGCCAATACCCTCTTGCCATTTTTAATGATGTTTCTGCAGATTCAGAGCCAGAAGTTGTGAAAAAAACACGATTTAACCCTTGCGGCATAAACTCTGTTATTTTCTCAGCCAGTTGAAATGATTTTTCATGCCCAAATTGAAACCCAGGGGAATAATCTAAGGTTTTTAACTGGGTACTGACTGCTTCTATAATTTCTTCTCGACCATGGCCTAAACCTGTACACCATAGCCCAGATAAACCATCGAATATTTTTCGCCCTTGTGAATCAAAGTAATACCGACCTGATGCAGAAGCAATAATTCTTGGGTCTTTTTTAAATTCACGGTTGCTTGTATATGGCATCCAATGAGCATCGAGCTGCGCTTGTGTTAATCCACTTTTCAATTGTTGCTTCATTCATCACCTCACTGTTTATAATTTGTTATGCTTTTACTCGATGCGGATTACGCTCGTCTTCCATCCAGCTCATATAAGGTTGCCCCTTTGAACGCTCTTCCATGGTGATACAATCATCAACAGGACATGTAATTTCACATAAATTACACCCCACACAGTTATCATCTATAATCCCAAAACTGTTGGTTCCATCTTCATGTGACGTCACAGTAATCGCTTGATGAGAGGTATCTTCACAGGCTTGATAACAGCGCCCACAACCAATACACTTATCTTCATCAATACTTGCAACCACTTTATAGTTCATATTTAAGTGCTTCCAATCTGTGGTATTAGGTACCGCTAGACCTTTAAAGTCGTCGATACTTTCATAACCTTTACTGTCCATCCAATTCGATAAGCCTTCCTTCATTTCAGTAACGATATTAAATCCATAAATCATTGCCGCAGTACATACTTGCACTGAGCCAGCACCCAGTGCAATAAACTCAGCCGCATCTCGCCAATTTCCAATACCACCTATCCCTGAAATAGGTAACCCAGCGGTTTCTGGATCGCGAGCTATCTCACTGGTCATACTCAATGCAATAGGTTTAACAGCGGGGCCACAATACCCCCCATGTGTACTTTTTCCATCTACCATTGGGCGTGCAGACATCGCATCAAGGTCAATACCAGTAATAGAGTTAATTGTATTAATCAGTGACACCGCATCTGCACCACCATTTTTAGCGGCGCGTGCAGGAAAACGCACGTCGGTAATATTAGGCGTTAATTTGACAATAACAGGCATTTTACTGTGCTCTTTACACCAGCGAGTGACCATTTCAACGTACTCTGGCACTTGACCAACCGCAGCACCCATACCACGCTCTGGCATACCATGAGGACAGCCAAAATTAAGCTCAACACCATCAGCTCCGGTTGCTTCTACTTGCTTCAAAATGCTTTTCCAGATGGACTCTTCACAGGGCATCATAAGCGAGACGACTAAAGCACGGTCAGGCCAACTTTTTTTAACCGCTTCAATTTCACGTAAATTAATTTCTAAACTACGATCGGTAATTAATTCAATATTATTAAAGCCCGAGACATCCCCATTATGATCATAAAGCGCTGAATAGCGAGATGACACATTAACTGGCGCAGGATCTTCGCCTAATGTTTTCCAAACAACGCCCCCCCACCCTGCTTCATAAGCACGTTCAACGTTATACGCTTTATCTGTTGGCGGCGCAGAAGCGAGCCAAAATGGATTAGGTGCCTTGATACCGACAAAATCTATTGATAAATCAGCCATATTATTTCTCCTCTGACGCTGTAAGTGATTGATGAATTGCTAATGCAGCTAATTTACCTTGCTGAACGGCTTCAACAGTTAAATCTTGTCCTACTCCTGTACAATCTCCACCAGCAAAAACACCGTCAATACTGGTCAATTGATTATGAAAAGTAGCGACTTTGCCATTACTAATCGTTGGAATAAGTTGTTCTGTTTGTGGGTAAGCCATTTTTTGACCAACGGCTTTAAATACTGCGCTACATGGAATATCAAATGCTTCATCGCTACTAATTAACTTACCCTCATCGAGATAAGTTTTATTGAAGGTCATTGACGTTAACGCCCCTTCATTATCGACATTAATTTTGCTTGGTTGGCTCCATGTTTTAATTCTTACTTGATGGTTTTTTGCAATTTGTTGCTCATGACTTGTCGCGCTCATTTGCTCTTCACCACGGCGATATACTAGGGTTACTTCCTCGGTGCCTAGACGTTTAAGCTGACAAGCAATATCGATTGCTGTATTACCAGCACCAATCACAATGGCACTGTCTTTAGGAATGGTTAACTGGTTAATATCTGAGGCTTGACGTAACTCCTTAATATAATCAACGGAGTTAATAATATTAGGGTTATCTTCATCCTCTAAATAAAGTGAGGCACTATCTTGTAAACCAATACTTAAAAATACTGCATCAAAGTCTGCTTTGAGTTTCTCTAAGGTAATATCTTTTCCTAACGCAGTATCATAATGTACTGAAATGCCACCAACACTTAGAATAAAATCAACCTCTTTTTGAGCGAAATTATCGGTCAGCTTATATTTTGCAATACCGTATTCATTTAAGCCGCCTGCTTTAGTTTGTGCTTCAAACACTTCGACATCATTACCTAATAACGATAAACGATGAGCACAACTCAACCCAGCAGGTCCTCCGCCAACAACGGCAATTTTTTTACCTGTCGCGGTAGCACGCTCAAAAGGATGCCCTTCAAATTCAGCATTATCTGTTGCATGGCGCTGTAGTAATCCAATTTTTACAGGGGATTTTTCTTCTTCATGATTTCTCACACAAGCTTGTTCACACAAAATTTCAGTCGGGCAAACTCGCGCACAACTTCCGCCCATAATATTTTCTGTATAAATCGTTTTTGCAGCGCCCGTTAAGTCATCAGCATGTATGCTGGCAATAAAACTTGGGATGTTAATTTTAGAAGGGCAAGCTTTAATACAAGGCGCATCATAACAGTAATAGCAACGTGAGCTCTCTAGCCCAGCTTGCCGAGCGCTTAATGCAGGGTTAATATCCTTAAACATCTGATCTAATGCTAATTGTTGCTGCGAATAGTTTTTTGAATTGTCCATATTCATCACTATGATATCTCCTATAAAGAATTAATATTCAGCAGGTCTTATTTGCCCGTTGACTAAAAATAATGCAATCCACAAGCCAACTAGCTGACCATTAGGTCAACAAGTTTAAAAAAATTATTCGATCACTCTAAGTTTTTGTTTAATAAGAAATTAAATTTAAGTTATAATTTCAATTATTAATCAATAGTTTATTGAAAATAATTATCACTTAGATTATTCTGATATATAAGAATAAATCATGCACCAGAAGATAGCGGTTGCGATATAAAAGTGCGGAGTGCCTACAATGAAGACAGTTAGAAAGGATCTCTTAAAACGTCGTAAGTCAGCAGATATTCGTAAAGAGAATTTACAATTAATCCTAACGGTAGCAGAGCAACGCTTTGCTGAGTTTGGTTATAACGGAACCACTATTTCATCGATTGCAGAGCAAGCGAAGCTGCCTAAGTCTAATATTCTTTATTACTTCAAAACAAAAGAAGTCTTATATAAAGAAGTACTAAGCCAAATACTAAAAATTTGGATGGTTGATATGGAAGAAATGACTGCAGATCAACACCCACGAGAGGCATTGCGCCATTATATTTTATTAAAAATAAAACAATCTAGGGACCACTCAAATGCATCACGTATTTTTGCTTCGGAGTTACTCCACGGTGCCCCTTTTCTACGAGAGAAACTACAAACAGATTTAAAAACACAATTTATAAAGACTTGCCAGGTCTTTAGAGAGTGGATAGCCAAGCAATGGATGAACCCGGTCAGCCCTGAACATTTGTTATTTATGATATGGTCTTCGACACAAGCTTATGCAGACTATGGTTTACAAAGTAGTATCTTAATGGGGAAAGAGGAGTTAGATGATGACGACTTTGAAACAGGCGCAGATTTATTAACCCATTTAGTATTAAGAGGTTGTGGAATTAAGCTATTGTAAATAAAAGACAATTGCTTAATTCCTTGGCATTCAATATGTTAAACCACCTCAGCCATGGTTAACATCGCATTTAATAATACAGAACAGCCCCCTTCACATTCTTCTTGGGTAGTACTCTCTATTTCATTATGACTAATACCGTTTAAACAAGGTGTGAAAACCATGCTAGTTGGTGCAAAATCCGAAACATAACAAGCATCATGACCAGCGCCAGCAATAATATCCATATGGCTATAACCAAGATCCTGTGTCGCTTTACGGACTGCTGCAATACAATCTTGGTTAAAGTGAATCGGCTCGTAATACCAAAAAGGATCCAATTCAATGTTGGGGCCACTCTCTTCAATTTCTTTAATTGCGGCTTTTAAATCAGCATCCATCGCCGAAAGCTCTTCATCAATAGGATGACGAAGGTCGATACTCATCGATATTTCACCTGGGATAGTGTTACGAGAATTAGGCATGACTTGCATAAATCCTACGGTACCGCAGCCTGGAGGATGTGCTTTTGCAATCTCTTCAACTTTTAATACTAATTTTGAACTAGCAATAAGTGCATCATTACGTAAATGCATCGGCGTTGTCCCTGCATGCGATTCTCGGCCTGTTAACACGGCGTTATACCAACGCTGACCTTGCCCTCCGGTCACAACCCCAACTTGCTTTTCTTCTGCTTCTAAATAAGGGCCTTGCTCAATATGCGTTTCAAAAAAAGCATGGAACTTGCGTCCGGTGACCGGTTCATCACCAGCAAAGCCTATTCGCGCTAACTCATCACCCAAGCGTAAACCATCAACATCTTTACTATCCAGTATTTCCTCTAAAGAAAAACGTCCTGAAACAACGCCGGAGCCCATCATTGCAGGTGCAAAACGAGAACCTTCTTCATTTGTCCAGACAGAGATCTCTATAGGATGTTTAGTTTTGATATCATTGTCATTCATTGTACGCACCGCTTCTAAAGCAGCGAGCACCCCATATACCCCATCAAACTTCCCACCTGTTGGTTGAGTATCAAGGTGACTACCTGAGCCTACTGGTGGCAAACTCATATCTTCACCAGGTCGGGTACACATAATGTTACCAACGGCATCTACTTTTACAGTACATCCAGCTTCTTCAGCCCACTTAATATAAAGCTCACGTCCTTGTTTATCCAAATCAGTTGCCGCCAAACGACAACAGCCGCCCTTCTCTGTGCCGCCAATTTTAGCCATCTCCATCAAACTGTCCCATAGACGATCGCTATTTACTTTTAAAGCTTCCATGATTGACTCCATTAAATATTAAATTGATTGATATGATGAATACATATAAAGCAATGCAATATACTGACCAACTGGACAGGAACATGTAAATTATTTTAACCCACCTATATATAGGGACTTATCAAACAAAATCAGCATATATGTTCAAATAAAAAACAACAAACGCTCAAGTATTGCGCACCACGATAGTGATTTATCGCACTGCAATTGCTCAAAGTCACACAAAAACACCTCAACACAATTAAGAAGCCAGGTAATTAACACCAAGCTAAGATCAGGGTTTTAGCCCTTTAAAGGAAAAAAGCAGTCCAGTTGGTCAACAAGTTGTATATTGGCTTGGTAATTGCAATCCCTTAACTAACTGACAATAAAATTACTAACACCAAGGAGATAATCACAATGAGTTTATTAATAAAAGGTGGCAAATTGGTCAATGCAGACCAGAGCATCATGGCAGATGTATATTGTGAAAATGGTTTAATCAAAGCAATAGGTCATGATCTGGATGTTCCATCTGATGCAGAGGTGATTGATGCGACGGGTAAATTAGTCATGCCAGGCGGCATTGACCCGCACACACATATGCAATTGCCATTCATGGGAACAGTTGCAAGTGAAGACTTTTATTCTGGTACTTCCGCTGGTTTAGCTGGCGGAACTACAATGATTATCGACTTTGTTATTCCAAGTCCTCAGCAACCTTTAATGGAAGCCTTTAATACTTGGAAAGAATGGGCATCTCGCTCTGTGGCTGATTACTCTTTTCATGTAGCTGTTACTTGGTGGGATGAATCTGTCTCTCAAGATATGGCAACACTAGTCGAACAAGAAGGCGTCAACAGCTTCAAACACTTTATGGCCTACAAAAATGCGATCATGGCGGAAGATGAAACCCTCGTAAATAGTTTTAGCCGCTGTTTAGAATTAGGCGCAATGCCAACAGTGCATGCCGAAAACGGCGAGTTAGTACATCATTTACAACAAAAAATGCTCAGCGCAGGTATTACAGGCCCAGAGGCTCATCCTCAATCTAGACCACCTGAAGTAGAAGGCGAAGCCTCAAACCGAGCGATCCGAATTGCACAGTCAATTGGTATCCCTTTGTACTTAGTTCATGTTTCCTGTAAAGAGGCAATTGATGAAATTGCGCGAGCAAAATCCGAAGGGCAACGTGTCTATGGTGAGTGTTTAGCTGGCCACTTAGAGTTAGATGATAGCGTTTATAAAAATCCTGACTGGGCAACGGCAGCCGCTCATGTGATGAGCCCACCGTTTAGACCTAAAGGACACCAAGAAGCTTTATGGAAAGCATTACAAGGTGGCACAGTGCAAACAACAGCAACCGATCATTGTTGTTTCTGTGAAGATCAAAAAGCCATGGGGAAAGATAATTTTACACAGATACCTAACGGTACTGCGGGCGTTGAAGACAGATTAATGGTGCTCTGGGATTCTGGCGTTAATAAAGGTCGTCTGACAGAAAATGAATTTGTTGCTGTGACATCAACAAATACAGCAAAAATATTCAATATTTATCCTCAAAAAGGGGCTATTGCTGTTGGCTCTGATGCTGATTTAGTGATTTGGGATAGTACAAAAGAACATACTTTATCAGCGAAAACACATCACCAAAAAATTGACTTTAACATTTTTGAAGGACGGACTGTTAAAGGGAGCCCATGGATCACTATTAGCCAAGGTAATGTAGTCTTTAAAGATGGGAAATTAAATGTTGTAGAGGGTGCTGGACGATATATTAAACGCCCTGCTTTCCCGACCATATTTGATGCTGTTGAAAAATACAATGAAGAATATGGCCCCTATCAAGTTGAACGATAACCATAACAATAAAAGCAATACCTTATAGAGTGTCATGCACAAGGAAGAGAGAGGTCATATGCCAGTAGCACAACAACCAACAACATTGAGTAATAGCGATCAACTCGCGACAAAAAGTAAATCACAACGTGAAATGATTAATATCGATAACCTATCATTAATTTTTCCAAGTAAAGATGGTGATGTTCATGCGTTATCAGATATTAACTTAACGATTAAGAGCGGTGACTTTGTCTCTTTCATTGGCCCTTCTGGTTGCGGTAAAACAACCCTATTAAGGGTGATTGCAGATCTAGAACGACCAACTTCGGGGACCTTAAAAGTTAACGGCACCGATGCCGAAGATGCACGTTTAAATCGTTTATATGGGTATGTTTTCCAAGCCCCAGCGTTATTACCTTGGCGTAACATTGAACAAAACTGCGCGCTACCAATGGAAATATCTAAACAATCTAAAGAGCACCAGAGCAATCAAATAGATAAGTATCTAAAAATGGTTGGCCTACAAGACTTTCATAAAAAATTCCCTTGGCAGCTTTCTGGTGGCATGCAACAGCGTGCCTCAATCGCTCGCGCACTGTGCCTCAACCCAGACCTATTACTAATGGATGAGCCCTTTGGCGCATTGGATGAGATTACACGTGATCATATGAATATGGAGCTATTGAGGATTTGGAGTGAAACCCAAAAAACCGTGGTATTTGTCACTCACTCAATTGATGAAGCAGTATTGTTATCAACACATATTGTAGTGATGTCGCCTCGACCAGGTCGAATTATGAAAGTCATTGAAAGCCCATTACCAAGGCTAAAAACATTAGCACTTCGTGATCAACCTGAGTTCCATGCTCTTGCTAGTGAAATCCGTTCTGCTTTAGCGCACGAGCATGCTATCGATTAGAGTTCCGTCTAAAGGAGTAGACAATCATGAAGCAAAAAATAGTATCTTTTGTTGGTTTACTAACCATCATCATTGCAATTTGGTACCTGGCAGCATTAATTATGAACGGTAATCAATTAATTCATAATTTAGAACGCAAAAACCAAGATTGGACTTATTCACAAATAATATCTCAAGCTTATGAAGTGAAACGCCCTATGTTACCTGCCCCACATCAGGTGGCAGCGGAGCTTTCTAAATCAATTTTTGAACGTTCGATCACCTCAAAAAGATCGCTTATTTACCATGCGCAAATTACCCTGAATTCAACCTTGTTAGGTTTTATATTTGGCGCTATGTTAGGCATTTTAATTGCCATTGGCATTGTTCATAACAAAACATTGGAATCAAGCTTTATGCCTTGGGTTATCGCCTCACAAACGATACCAATTCTAGCAATTGCGCCAATGATAGTGGTTGTGTTGGGAGCGGTAAATATCACTGGCCTAATCCCTAAAGCGATTATTTCTATGTACCTTTCTTTTTTCCCCGTCACTATTGCCATGGTGAAAGGATTACGCTCTTCAGATAGATTACATGAAGAGTTAATGCATACCTACAGCGCCAGTGCTAAAGATGTATTTTGGAAGTTACGCTGGTATTCAGCACAGCCTTATTTGTTTGCCAGTCTAAAAGTGGCGATTGCCGCTGCATTGGTGGGTGCCATTGTCGCTGAGTTACCAACAGGGGCGCAAGGAGGGCTAGGTGCTCGTCTATTAAGTGGCTCTTATTACGGTCAAACAGAACAAATTTGGTCGGCATTAATTGTCGCCGCACTGCTTGGCTCTATTTTAGTGTGGCTAGTCGGTCTCGCCGAAAAAGTATTACTGCGCCGAAGAGGAGAGCTAACCAATGCCTAATACATTCAAAAACTTTATTTATACCGCATTAATCTTATTACAATTATTCTTGGTTAGTAGTAGTGATATTGGCTTTTATCAAAGCAATCCATTACTTATACTGCTTTTAATTGTCTCGCTTTATAGTATGGCTAAACTATTGGCGAAACTGACCACCATTGAAAATCAATACACAATAGTTAAACCGATAATCCCAAGCTTATTTGCATTTATGTTAGTACTGACTTGGGAGAGTATTATTAAAGGGTATGCTGTTTCTCCAGTTCTGATGCCGGCACCGAGTAACATCTTTGACGCCTTTATTAATAATATCCCGATGCTTTGGGCCGACTTTAAACAAACGTATTTAAAAGCGGTATTAGCGGGCTATGTTATTGGTTGTTTCTCCGGTTTTATCGTTGCGCAGTGGGCCGTTAAAAGCAAACTATTACGAGATGGGTTAATACCGTTAGGTAACTTTATGTCGGCTATTCCGATTGTAGGTATCGCCCCTATTATGGTGATGTGGTTTGGTTTTGATTGGCAATCAAAAGCCGCAGTGATCGTGATCATGACCTTCTTCCCTATGTTCATTAATACGTTAACCGGATTACAGTCAACGGATGCACTACATAAAGATTTAATGCATACCTACGCGGCTAAAAAGTCACAGATTTTCTTCAAAAACCAATTACCCCATGCACTGCCTTTTATCTTTAATGCATTAAAGCTGAACTCGGCTTTAGCTTTAATCGGTGCGATTGTTGCAGAATTTTTTGGGACGCCAATTGTTGGCATGGGATTCAGAATTTCGACTGAGGTAGGTCGAATGAATATGGACTTAGTATGGGCAACGATTGTTGTTGCAGGTATTGCAGGTTCATTAAGTTATGGGGCGCTTGCCTTATTAGAAAGATCATTACTGTTTTGGCACCCGTCATACCGAGGAGGAAGAAGCAGTTAATAAGACCTAAAACCGTAAGATGTGCATAACCAACTTTATCAATAGAAAAAGGACAATACTATGAAAAAGACATTATTAACCATCGCAACCAGTGCAACGCTATTAGCGTCAAGCTTTAGCCTTAGTGCAGCAGAGAAAATGACATTGCAATTAAAATGGGTTACACAGGCACAATTTGCGGGCTACTACGCCGCGTTAGAAAATGGCTTCTATAAGGATGAAGGCATTGATTTAACAATTAAACCGGGCGGCCCAGATATCGCCCCTGCCCAAGTTTTAGCTGGCGGCGGTGCAGATGTGATTGTCGACTGGCTACCTTCTGCTCTAGCCACACGTGAAAAAGGATTACCTTTAGTTAACATTGCTCAGGTATATGAAAAATCTGGAATGATGTTAACTTGTTTAAAATCAAGCGAGATCAAAACCTCTGATGACTTTAAAGGCAAAACATTGGGCGTCTGGTTCTTTGGTAATGAATACCCTTTCTTAAGTTGGATGTCTAAATTAAATTACCCAACAACTGGTGGTGAAGATGGTGTCACAGTCCTTAAACAAGGCTTTAATGTTGACCCTATTTTCCAAGGCCAAGCTGACTGTGTTTCTACTATGACTTATAATGAATATGGTCAAATTATGGATGGTGGCTTAACACCAGAAGAGCTTGTGTTATTTAAATATGAGGATGAAGGCGTAGCAACACTAGAAGATGGATTATACGTTTTAGAGGAAGATTTAGCTGATGATAAAAAAGTTGAGTCTTATGCTAAGTTTCTAAAAGCCTCATTGAAAGGTTGGAAATGGGCAGCAGAAAACCCTAAAGAAGCAGCAATGATCGTTCTAGAGTACGATGATACTGGCGCGCAAACAGAGCATCATCAAACACGTATGATGACCGAAGTTGCAAAATTACTGGGTAAAGGCGAAGGCCTTGGTTACTTAGATCCTAACGCTTATCAACGTACTGTTGATATTTTATTAGGCAGTGACTCAGCACCAGTGATCACTAAAGAACCAGTAGGTGCATACTCACACGTAGTGTTTGAAAAGTATAAAGAGCTTTAATACGTTAATGCCGCTTAAAATAATTAAGTAGATTAAATTAACACCGAATGCCCAGCATTCGGTGTTTTTATATTCGCTTTACCACTCTATTTTCTCTTCGCTTAGCAGTTGAATGCAGCTTCTATCTTGAAGAATTAAATCTATGCGAAAATAGCTCAGCATAATCATCAAAGAAGTCATCACAATGCTTTGTATGAAATGAGTAACTCCTTAGCAATTATGTGCAAGTAAAGATTAAATCAAATCATTAATTAAGCGCAGTCCAATTATTAGCAATCAATAACATAGCCTGAACTGCAATAAAGTAACCAGCCCTTAATTTATCTCTATTCTTTTTCCAGTTTTCTAAAATATGCAAACAACATAAGTGTGGCTTTATATAAGGTCCATAATAGAGCTATAGGTAAAATAATTGTTTGTAGAATAAAGATAGCTATCAAATGTAAAATATCTTCTAACGCTTCTGTGACGGCTTCGGTCAACACTTTAATACTTTCCATTTTACTTGCAACTGAATCAGAAACAGCTGAAAACTTGCGTTTCAAGGAGTCTAATATTCCCTCTTCCTCGGGGATATTTTGTGTATCAAGCTTTAGGTTTTCATAATCAGTGGCAATGGGTGACATTTGAATATTATGAATAGACTGTTGTTTACTTTCCTCAATAAACGCTTCTTCTATTAGGTAATTTGTTAATAGTACAAACACAAATTCAAAACGCACAAACAAAACAATACACAATGATTGGGTTAATAAAGTTGCTGGCTTACCTTTGCTTCTCCACAATGAAAATAAATAGATAAAAGCCACTATTGCAAACGCTACCGTCGCCAACTGTGAACCTAATATCGCTAATAATAATTTCTGAATTCCTAATGAGGTAATCGCCATCATCACCACCCAAGAAAAACGCTCAATCAAATCATCTAAGGGATCTAATGCGGCACCAGGAGTTGCATTTACGCCTGCTCCAACACTAATGGAAAACTCAATCTCTTTTACCACGGAAATACCAGAGTTAATGGCTCGTGCAGCACCATAAGTGAGCAGTGCAGAAACAATATTCTCTTCAATATAATTTTCAGCATATTTATCAAGAGGACGAAATACCGATAATAATAATGCAATAATTAACAGCCCACTCATGGCAACTTTTTTATTCATAAGATCTTTCCATCAACTTTTTAAATCAGAGATTAATTTACTGACCTGTATAATATTGGGCAATGGCATCTGCTGCAGCTTGATAATTTTTATGGTATTCAGTCGCCACAGCAGCAGAGGCATTACTTTGAATAGCAATCACGAGATCGCTTTTGGGATGCACATAAATCATTTGTCCAAAGATACCAGCGGCAGCATAAGCACCGTCTTTTTTAATCCACCATTGGTAACCATAATGGGGCTCCACACTAGAAGCGGCCGTTGCCATCTCCATCCACCCAGCTGGTAAAATATTTTCACCTGAAGGCAGCTCTCCTTTACGTTTAGCAAATATACCAAGGCGAGCATAGTCACGTAATGTTGCACTAATACAACATCCTCCGGTTTCCTGACCATCGACTTCATTCAGCATCCAATTTGCATCGTGCTCCATACCAAATTGCTTCCATATTTTAGCATTCATATAAGCTGTTGCGCTGTTACCAATCGCTGAGCGTAGGATTTCACCAATCAAATTTGCCTCAGCAGTATTATAATTAAAAACTTCTCCTGCTGGATGTACTCGCTTTAACTTACTCAGATAACGCGTCAATGCGACACCTTGCAAAGCCCCCGCTTTTGCAACATCTGACTCGGGATCTGAGTAATCTTCATTCCAGGCAATGCCTGATGCCATTTGTAAAATGTGTCGAATAGTTGACTTCCCGTAGTCACTTCCTTTTAAGCGTGGTAAATAATCTGCTACTGTATCGTCAAGACTAACGATGTAACCATCTTTGATGGCAGCGCCAATCAATGTTGCATTAAAGGATTTAGTTATAGAAAAAGAAACCCATACGCTTTCTGGCGAATGATCTTCGGCATAATGCTCCAATAAGATGTTATCGCCTTTAACAACAATCATGCCCATCAACTCTTTTTGTTGAAGCAACTCCTCTATGGAAAATGTTTTCCCCTCAACGCTGTAAGTTAATTTTTTAAGTGCGGGATCTGCGTGATCTTGTAGAGGGTATGGGTGTGAGGATGCAGGTAATAAACGAGTGGGAACCAGCTGATCAAAATGAGTAAACGCAATGCGCCTATCTTGATCGTTTAAAAATAAAATATTCTCCGTCAACTTACCTGCTGGCATACGTTTGATTAAGGCTTCGACAGATTGCTCAGAAGCTGCCAACATTGGCGATAAGGTAAGAGCAAGCAAAAGTAATGGGTGTATCAACCTTTTCATATTTTATCCTTAAATGAATGGTGTTTTGGTGATTTTAAGAGGCTAGACAATTAATACAACTTGAAAACCAAGTAGCCTAAATAAAAATCAGGTCGTTTTGATATTTCATTATTGTATGTAAGTAGAAAAAATAGCAAGAAAAGTAACAGTAGGTATAGCAGATACAAAAAAGGGCCTCTCAAATGAGAAGCCCTTTTTCTAAATGTGGCGGAGGAGGAGAGATTTGAACTCTCGGAGAGCTATTAACCCTCGCTGGTTTTCAAGACCAGTGCATTCAGCCGCTCTGCCACCCCTCCGCAGAACGAGGCGTATATTATACAGCTAAAAATAAAAGCCAAGCTTTTTTTTACATTATGCAATCAAGTGCTTCATTTATAATCACTTTGTTGAAAAACAAATCATTTATGGATTAAAAACACAGACTTCATTTTGATAAAGTAAAAACAACAAAGCAGAAACACGGTAATATAAAAATAAACACATGATAAAAATAAAGACATGCCAAAAAATATTTACAGAGATTAAAAATGAAATGAGCTATAAAAATAGAAGAGGATTGTTTGTATAGAGGTCGGCATGATTAGCGATTATTTTTATGATTAATAATATAAAAACAATAAGCGAAGATAAATTGATTTCAATAGGAACTAAGTCTAGCGACTTAAAAAAGCATCATGAAGCGTTTAACAACCGCAATAAGAAAATAATCTTTTAAAACGAAAAAAGGCTTCTCAATGAGAAGCCTTTTTTCTAAATGTGGCGGAGGAGGAGAGATTTGAACTCTCGGAGAGCTATTAACCCTCGCTGGTTTTCAAGACCAGTGCATTCAGCCGCTCTGCCACCCCTCCGCAGAACGAGGCGTATAATAAACAAATTAAGAAAAAAGCCAAGCCTTTTTTTCATTTATTTTAAATTATTTTTAAATTAAGTGATTTTTTCAAATATCAGCAGTTCAACCTTTAATTAAAAGCCAATCACCTTTACTATCCCATCACAAGTTAATCAATATTAACGCTTTTGTTGTTTTTAAGCGTTTTAGTTATCCATTGAAGGTTTCACAGCATGTTTCAAGACAATCCATTATTAAACCAACTTAAACAAACAATGAAGGCCAATACGCCAAAGCGGACCGGTATTGTTAAAGCATCTGATCGTGGATTTGGCTTTCTAGAGACCGATAAAGGTAAACGCTTTTTTATCGCACCCAGTGAGATGAAAAAGGTACTACACGGGGATCGTATAAGTGCAACAATTCAGGAAAACGGTGATAAGTCATCTGCAGAGCCAGTCGAATTAAAGCAAACAGAGATCACTGATTTTGTAGCCCAAATATCAATCAGTCCTAAACGCGTATCGATTAAAGCAAACAACCCTCTTATCCAAGGTTTCTTTAAAATTAAAGGAGCAATGCAACTAGCCAACAAAGGTTACCATGATGGGGATTGGGTTAATGTAAAGTTATTAACTCACGCATTAGAGGGCAATGGCTTTCTAGTTGAAGTGACTGAAAAAATTGCTGAGCATAATGACCCATTTGCCTACCGTTTGATCGCAGTTGCTAATCATAAGCTTCCTAATAAAGCCCCTGAATTTGATCACCCATGGCAAGTAACCGACCCTGAGCTTGAGCGCAAAGATCTTACTAAAGTGCCTTTCTTCACTATTGATGGTGTTAATACTCAAGATATGGATGATGCCTTATTTGTCGAGGAGAACCCTCAAGGCTGGACATTAACCGTTGCTATTTCAGACCCTTCGGCTTACGTCCCTGAAATGACCGATTTAGATAAAGAGGCTTATAAACGTTCATTTACTCTTTATCTTCCGAACTTTAATGTACCAATGTTACCACGTGACTTAAGTGACAGTCTCTGTTCACTAAAAGAAGGTGAAAAAAGAGCCACTATTTGTTGTTCAATACAAATTGCAAGCAATGGCGAAATTATAGGTGAGCCTGAGTTTTTTGCGGCTTGGATAAAATCCCACTACCGCCTTAACTATCATGATGTTTCCAATTTTCTTGAAAATGAAGAATTGAATGAACAACAGTGGAAGCCTAATAAAGAGTTGAGTCAGCTTTTACATACTTTAGATAACGCGACTGAGGTTCGTCACCAATGGCGCTGTAAAAATACCATTGTGATGAAAAATCAACCTGATTACACATTAAAGCTAAATAATAAAGGAGAGGTTTACGAAATTCTCTGCGAACCTCGCCGCACAGCCAATCGCTTAGTTGAAGAGTCGATGATTGTAGCCAATGTATGCGCTGGTGATTTTTTAGCAAAACACAAGAAACAAGGTGTATTTAATGTTCATTCTGGTATTGCTTCTGACCGCTTAGAAAAAGCAGTTAAGTTACTAGCAGATTATAACATTAAAACCGACTCGGCATCGCTTGCTACCTTATCGGGTTATGTTGCTATGCGTCAACAAGTTGCATTACTAAATAATGCCTACTTAGACCATCGTCTACGCCGTTTACTTTCTTATGCGGACACTTCAGCAGCCCCAGCACCACACTTTACCATGGGCGTTAAGCATTACGCGACCTGGACGTCTCCTATTCGTAAATATGGCGATTTGATTAACCATCGTTTAATAAAGTCTGTTTTAACAAATCAACAAGCTACGCCTGTTGCAGCTGATATCGGCGTACATTTAAACGAAGCACGTAAAGCACAACGTATGGCTGAGCGCGATGTTAATAATCTACTTTATTGCAACTACTTAAAAGATCAGGAAGACGCGGACTGGCGCTATAAAGCAGAAATATTTGATATTGTTAAAGCCGGTTGTCGAGTACGTGTTCAAGAGAATGGAGCAACCTTCTTTATTCCAAATAGTTTACTCAGTAAACCAACCTCAGATAATAAGAAAGTAGAATGTTGTCGTGAAGAAGGTGTCGTTAAAGTGGCAGGTAATGTTGAACTACAACTAGGCGATGTTATTGATGTGATGCTATCTTCTGTGAAGCCTGAATCACGCCAATTAATTGCAAAACTTGCTGATCCACTTGCTTAATCCCCTCTTGCACAATGGTTAATCGATTGATTTTCAAGTTCAATTGATTAACCCGCTTGTTTGTTAACGACAAGAAGCGACTTTATTAAAGTGTATGGTACAATACACACAATTTAACATTCCAATACTAGAGATTATTTTTCTTGAAGCCAATAACTACCCCCAAAGATCGCGATTTATTTTCATACCCAAAATACAGAGATGACTCTTCCTTTAAGGCAGCTCCGTTTTTACCTATGTCTCGTAAAGAGATGAAGCAACTTGGCTGGGATAGTTGCGATATTATCTTAGTAACCGGTGATGCTTATGTTGATCACCCTAGTTTCGGAATGGCAGTGATCGGCCGTATGCTTGAAGTACAAGGCTTCAGAGTAGGTATTATCGCGCAACCTGATTGGCATTCAAAAGATGCATTTATGCAGTTAGGCAAACCTAATTTATATTTTGGTGTGACTGCCGGTAATATGGACTCAATGATCAATCGTTATACCGCAGAAAGAAGACTACGACACGATGATGCTTACACACCAAATGATGAAGGTGGTAAACGCCCTGATCGTGCGGTGACGGCTTACACACAACGTTGTAAAGAAGCTTATAAAGGTGTACCAATCATTATTGGTGGTATTGAAGCGAGTTTACGCCGTATTGCCCATTATGATTATTGGTCAGACAAAGTCCGTCAATCGGTATTATTCGATTCAAAAGCAGACCTGTTAATTTATGGTAATGCAGAACGCCCATTAATTGAAATTTCACATCGTATTGCACAAGGTGAAGACGTTAAAACCATTACCGATGTTCGCGGTAGTGCCTTTTTAACCAACAGTGCCCTGCCAGGTTGGACAGGTATCGATTCACGTAGCGTCGATAAGCCGGGAAAAATAGATCCAATCCCGAGTCCTTATCAAGACCTAACAGAGAAGTGTGATACAGCAAAAGATGAAGACGTTGTTGATGAAGCATCAGATGTGACAAAAACAGCACAAGTTATTCAGATGACGCCGCACAAAAGCACGCCGCAAGAAGAGCGTGAAAAAAGGTGGATCGAAAAAGCGAAAGCGTGGTCAACAACCTATATTAACTTACCTACTTTCGAGCAAGTAAGAGATAATAAAATACTGTACGCACATGCATCGCGTATTTTCCATCAAGAAGTAAATCCAACTTCAGCTAAAGCATTAATGCAAAAGCATGGTAATCGCGCTATTTGGCTAAATCCGCCTGCGACGCCATTAGAAGAAAGTGAAATGGATGGTGTCTTTGGGTTACCTTATGCACGCGTTCCACATCCAAGTTACGGCGATGCAAAAATACCTGCTTATGACATGATAAAAACCTCTATCAATATCATGAGAGGATGTTTTGGTGGCTGTACTTTCTGTAGTATTACAGAGCATGAAGGCCGCATCATACAAAGTCGTTCACAAGAATCTATTATCAATGAAATTGAAGACATCAAGCTCAAAGTACCAGGGTTTACTGGCGTCATTTCAGATCTTGGTGGTCCAACAGCAAATATGTATAAGTTACGCTGTAAGAGTGAGAAAGCCGAAGCGACTTGTCGTAAACCTTCTTGTGTATGGCCAACTATTTGTGGTCACCTAGATACAGACCATACCCCAACAATAGAGCTTTACCGAGCAGCACGAAGAGTGCCTGGCATTAAAAAAGTATTGATTGCCTCAGGTGTACGTTATGACCTAGCCATTGAAGATCCAGATTACATTAAAGAATTGGCAACGCATCATGTTGGCGGTTATTTGAAAATAGCACCAGAACATACTGAAGAAGGCCCATTAAATAAAATGATGAAGCCTGGTATGGGCAGCTACGATAAATTTAAAGAGTTATTTGATCATTACTCTAAGGTAGCCGGTAAAAAACAATACTTGATCCCATACTTTATTTCAGCGCACCCTGGCACAACGGATATGGACATGATCAATCTAGCAATGTGGTTAAAAGAAAATAACTTTAAACTAGATCAAGTACAAAACTTTTATCCGTCGCCATTAGCAAATGCAACAACGCTATATCACACAGAAATCAATTCACTGCGTAATGTAAAACGAAATAGTGAATCAGTCTCCATTCCAAAGGGCACGATTCAACGTCGACTACATAAAGCGATATTGCGTTATCATGATCCGGCTAACTGGCCAATCATTCGCGAAGCCTTAATCAAAATGGGATTAGAAACCTTAATTGGTAGTAAAGCAACGTGTTTGGTACCAAAAGAAACGCGTAATGAAATGTTGGCTGCTAAAAAAGCGCGTCATAAAGGTAAAGCAGGTAAGCCAGGACAAATCGCATTAAGTAAAAACACTGGATTAGGTCAATTTAAAGCGACTAAACAAGCTGCTAAGAGTGGATTTAACACTAGTAAGCCTAAAGCTAAAGCCTCTGTAAAACCAAGAGGTAAAAATGCAGGGCCTAAAAAGTTTGTCACTAACACAGGCCCAAAAACTAAAAGATAGTTTTTATACCAATTATATTAAATAAGTGTTCTAAATTTTACGCAGAAAAAATGACTTAGTTTAAGGCGTAATTTGAGTTGAATAGTTGTTCTATTTGCGAAAATTACAACGAAGAAATAAGTTATTTTAACAAGTAAAATAGATCAGTTAATTAGTGTGATTGGTATTATTACGCTAATTGACCATAAAAAAAGCCAGACTCATATTATTGAATCTGGCTTTCTTATTTTATTCACTTGAATCTTGTAGCACTGAGTTTTCTATAACTCGGGGCTTGCTTAGCTTTTTATAGAAAAGAACGTCCTGTAAATGAATGTGATAAGGTCGTGCTATCAACAAACTCAAGCTCACCTCCCACAGGCACACCATGCGCAATGCGACTCACTTGAATTTCATATTTTCTCGCCATTTCAGCAATATAATAAGCCGTCGCCTCCCCTTCAACCGTAGGGTTGGTTGCTAAAATCACTTCGTTAATATTACCTTTTTGCATCTGTTGCTCTAATAGATTTAAACCTAATTGCTCAGGACCAACACCATCTAAAGGTGAAAGGTGCCCCATTAAAACAAAGTACGTCCCTGAAAATAAAGCGGTTTGCTCAATAGCCACAACATCAACGGGCATCTCTACAATACAAATTGCTCCGTTGTCGTTGCGCTTTTGATTACTACAAATAGAGCATAGATCTTCTTCAGTAAAAGTTCGACACTGCTGACAATGACCGATTTCAGTCACTGCTCGAGCTAATACATCACTTAATTTAAGTGCGCCATTACGATTTTTATCTAATAGATGATAAACCATACGCTGCGCTGATTTCGGGCCAACACTTGGTAAACATTGTAACGCCTGTGTTAATTCATCAATTAACGATCTATTTGACATAATTCTCTTCTTAAGGTGTAAATAATAAAATGTAATTAATCGAACTCTGTGATTTTCTCTAATTCGTAAAATGATTCTGTAATCGTATCGAGTTTATCATCTAATATCGCCCTCGCATCATTTAAACCTTGGTTATAATAATAGGGACCGACCTTTTCGCTGAAAAAGTCTAATAATACCAATCACACTAATTAACTGATCTATTTTACTTGTTAAAATAACTTATTTCTTCGTTGTAATTTTCGCAAATAGAACAACTATTTAACTCAAATTATGCCTTGAACTCAGTTATTTTTCCTGCGCAAAATTTAGATCACTTATTTAATATAATTGGTATAAAAACTCCGCATCAAACTGACCAATATCTTGGTCCAACTCTTTTTCAAAATATGTTTGTATAGCTTCAACAATCTCATTTTTTTGCTGTTCAGAAAATTTTATTGCTGCCATTGCGTGTCCCTACCAAGATGGTTTATTAACGACTATTTCACTTCTGTAATATTAATTTGTTCAATCGTTGCTTTTAAATTTTTATAAAGATTAATAGCCAGACTTTCTGCAATCGTCAGATATGGTGAAACTAAGTGAGAGTGCACATCGCGAGCAACTGTAGGATACCCAGTATCAGTATCTTCACGGTAACTTATGTGCAAAGGTAAGTCGCCCAAAAATGGAAGCCCCTGATTTTCAGCTAGTTTTTTACCACCGCCAGTACCAAAAATGGCTTCTTGATGACCACAACTAGCACAAGAGTAAACACTCATATTTTCAATTAACCCAGCAACATTCACATCTACTTTGTCAAACATAGTAATGCCTTTTTGCGCATCGATTAAAGCGACATCCTGTGGTGTTGTCACAACAATTGCACTGGTTAAAGCTACATTTTGTGACATGGTTAATTGAATATCACCAGTCCCTGGCGGCATATCAACAATTAAATAATCTAATGCTGGCCAGTCCGTTTCATTAAGCACCTGCTGCAGTGCTTTACTTGCCATTGGGCCGCGCCAAACCATCGCATCTTTATCTTCAATCAAAAAGCCAATGCTATTACAAACAATGCCATGAGCTGAAATAGGCTGTAATAACTTACCATCTACCGTTGTGGATTTGGTACTTTTTTCGCCTAACATGGTTGGCATAGACGGACCATAAATATCGGCATCTAATAACCCAACTTTGGCGCCATTTTTAGCCAATGCAATAGCAAGATTGACACTTACCGTTGATTTGCCCACACCTCCTTTACCTGAAGATACAGCAATAATGTTTTTGATATTATTATTACGCTTAGCCACTTTTTTATGTTCATAAGTCGGTACTTTATAACTGACCTTCCAAGATACCTCTTGGCCCAATAATGTTGTTAATTGTTGGGCACTATCTTGTTGCAACTGTGCTAACCAAGTTGGCGCATAAAACGGCAATGAAAGTGATATTTCAGTCCCTTTATTCGTCACTGTTAATCGAGACTGTAAGGTCAGTTTTTCAAATAACTCAGGCTCAATGAGTCGTGCTAAGCAATCTAGTACTTTTTGTTCATTGTTTTTTTTATTAAACAGCATCGGCGCTTCTCAACATAAAATTTAATGTTCCAGTCTATCAAAATAAAGAGATAAATCACCCTTAATAAAATCCAATTTTAATGAACTACATTTTAGAATATTGGCAATCCTGCTTTGATTATTCACTTATATAGATAAGAGTGGGATTTACGATGTTTTTTGGGTAGAATTGCAGGCTTAAAAAAATCCGCTTCGATTTAAGGAATATCAAATAAATGGCTAATCAAGATCGTAATATCCTTGTTACCTGCGCCCTTCCCTACGCAAATGGACCAATTCATTTAGGGCATATGCTTGAGCATATACAAGCCGACATCTGGGTTCGTTTCCAGCGCTTACGTAGTAATAACATTCATTTTGTTTGTGCTGATGATGCACATGGCACAGCCATTATGCTTAAAGCTCAAGAGATGGGCATCACACCAGAAGAATTAATTGCAGGTGTGCAAGCTGACCATGAAAAAGATTTTGAAGGCTTTAACATTAGCTTTGATAATTACCATTCAACGCACTCAGAAGAAAACAAAGCATTGTCTTCACAGATGTATATCGCCTTACGTGATAATGGTTATATTACTAAAAAAGTGGTTTCACAGTTATATGATCCAGAAAAAGAAATGTTTTTACCGGACCGTTTTGTAAAAGGAACGTGCCCTAAGTGTAAAGCAGAAGGTCAATACGGTGACAACTGTGATGTTTGTGGTGCAACTTATAGCCCTGCTGAAATGATCAATCCAAAATCAGTGGTTTCTGATGCAACGCCTGTGATGAAAGATACTGAAAATCTGTTTTTTGATGCGCCGCAATTCCAAGCGATGTTACAAGAATGGACAAAATCTGGTGCATTACAAGGCGAAGTCGCAAACAAATTAGGTGAATGGTTTGATAGTGGCTTAAAAGCTTGGGATATCACACGTGATGCCCCTTACTTTGGTTTTGAAATCCCAGATGCTCCAGGTAAATTCTTCTACGTATGGCTAGATGCTCCTATTGGCTACATGGGAAGCTTTAAAAATTTATGCGATCGTACTGATGGCCTAAACTTTGATGATTACTGGGCTAAAGACAGCGATGCTGAGCTATATCACTTCATTGGTAAAGACATTATTAATTTCCATGGTTTGTTCTGGCCTGCAATGTTAGAAGGTGCGGGTTTCCGTAAACCAACTGGCGTTAATGTTCATGGCTATGTAAGTGTAAACGGTGAAAAGATGTCTAAATCAAAAGGTACTTTCATCAAAGCAAGTACCTATTTAGAAAACTTAGACCCAGAATGTTTACGTTATTATTACGCAGCAAAATTAACGTCACGCGTTGATGATTTAGACTTTAACTTAGATGACTTCTCTCAACGTGTTAACTCTGATGTTGTTAATAAATTAGTTAACTTAGCATCTCGTACTGCTGGCTTTATTGCTAAAAAATACGAAGGTAAATTATCTTCAGAAGTCTCTGAGCCAGCACTATATCAAGAGTTTGTTGCTGCAGGCGATTCTATTGCAGAGCAATTTGAGAAGCGTGAATTTGCACGCGCTATTCGTGAAATTATGGCGCTAGCTGATATCGCTAATAAATATATCGATGAAAAAGCACCGTGGGCATTAGCGAAAGTAGAAGGTAAAGAAGCAGAAGTTCAAGATATCTGTTCAATGGGTATTAATCTGTTCCGTGTATTGATAACTTACCTCAAGCCAATTATGCCTAAGTTAACTGAGCGTAGTGAAGCTTTCTTAAATGAAACATTAACGTGGGACAGTATTAACACGCCATTAGCTGGTCACCAAATTAATAAGTTTAAAGCACTGTTCCAACGTATCGACCCTAAACACGTTGAAGCAATGGTTGAGTCTTCAAAAGCAAGTGCAGCAGCCGATGCAGCGGAAAAAGAAAAAGCTGCTGCGGCGACAAAAGCAGTAAGCCAAAGCGAATTAGATAAAGAGCCAATTGCACCTGAGATTGACTTTGATACTTTTGCCAAAACTGATTTACGTGTTGCCTTGATTGCCAAAGCAGAGCATGTGCCTAAAGCCAATAAGTTATTAAAATTAACATTAGATTTAGGCGGTGAAACTCGTACAGTATTTGCTGGCATCAAGTCGGCTTACAAACCTGAAGATTTGGAAGGTAAACTAACCGTTATGGTTGCTAACCTTGCTCCTCGTCAAATGAAATTTGGCTTATCAGAAGGTATGGTTTTAGCGGCAGGCCCTGGCGGAGAAGATATTCATATCTTAAACCCTGATTCAGGTGCAAAACCAGGTCAACGTATTATGTAATCTTATTGAGTAATGGCTCCGACTCATTACTCATATAGATTAAAAAAAGGCGCTAAATCTAATGATTTAGCGCCTTTTTTATCAGGATTATCTTATATCAATCTAATACCAATCACACTAATTATACCAATCACACTAATTAACTGATCTATTTTACTTGTTAAAATAACTTATT
>NZ_JBAKAZ010000030.1:0-39452 GCF_038155185.1 Psychromonas aquatilis | reverse complement strand
GTCATTTTTTCTGCGCAAAATTTAGATCACTTATTTAATATAATTGGTATAACCTATTTTCGTTTCAATATATTATTATCGGTATGATCAAATTCTCGCCCGTAAATATCTAATCCCATTGTTTGAGAATATTTTAATGTGTCGCCATCAAGAATTAGTTTTTGTACATAAGTTTTAGTTTTTGCTTTCTTTTGTAAAAAATCAGTTTGACTGATAAACCATTCTTTATCTTCTGAGCTAGCCTCCACGTCAAAAACTGTTTTCTTGCCCTTTTCAGCAACCGTTCCGCCAGCAAGTACACATAAACCACGCGGAATAGTTAAAGAATGAATCACTTGATCAGTACCATTCTTCCATAACCAGTAACCTGTTTCTTGGTGAATAACTTTCTGAGTAGAAATTCTTTGTACCTTTTGTACATAATGCACTGCAGAAAGTTTTTCTTCTTCAGCATTATCTAAATCGCAAGCAGGTGTAAAAATAATAGTTTCATGGTATTCATTAATCTCAGTTCCATCAGGCTCAGGCGCTAAATCTTTACCTTTATTGCCTTCCCAAGTACCAATTAAACCGGTCAATGGTCCATAATCAAATATCTTTTCATCTTGCATTAGAATTGCCTTATTATTGAGGGGGTTTTGAACGCAGTATTATATAAAAATATAAGGTATTTGGTAGGTTTAGTTGAACATAAATAACTAAAAAAACAGTGTATTTTTAAGATGATATGAAAATAGAAGATTGTAATAAACAAGAAAGGTAAAAGACTCATTTAGTCAGTCTTTTACCCACTATATTTTAAATTAATGCTGCTTTAATGCTCTTTTCACAAAAGCTTGTGTTCTTTCATGTTCAGGATTTTCGAAAATTTGTTTAGGTGGACCTTGCTCAATGATATAGCCCCCTTCCATGAATATCACATGGTCAGCCACTTCTTTAGCAAACTGCATTTCATGTGTAACTACAATCATTGTTTGTTTTTCGATTGCCAGTTGTTTCATTACAGCTAGTACTTCATCAACCCACTCCGGATCCAATGCAGAGGTCGGTTCATCAAATAAAATAACCTCTCCTTTTGCTGCCATCGATCTTGCTATACCAACACGTTGTTGCTGACCGCCAGAGAGCTGTGATGGATAAACATCTAATTTATCACCCAGTCCAACTTTAGTTAATATAGCCTTTGCTGTTGACAGTGCTTCCTGTTTTGGCACTTTCCAAACAGTAATTAAACTTTCAGCAACATTTTCTAATGCTGTTTTATTGGCAAATAAAGAATAATTTTGAAATACAAAACTACTTTGTTTACGCAAAGCAGTTACTTGCTTTTGCGTGTGTGACACTGCATCTATTACAACATCACCAATTTCTATCACCCCAGTTGTTGGGGCCTCTAAATAATTAAGGCAACGTAATAACGTCGACTTACCTGTACCAGAAGGCCCGATAATAACAACGATATCGCCTTTATTTAATTGCAGGTTAATATCTTTTAAAACGGCTAGATCACCAAATTTTTTACTCAGTTTAGATACTTTGATCATCGTTAATACGCCTCATTTAATTTTTTTTCTAACATATTTTGTATACGGGTAAAGATGATAACAACAACCCAATAAACAACAGCAACTGCCATGTAACTTTCAAAAAACTTAAAGCTAGAAGATGCTTCCATCTGTGCTTTCGCCATAATTTCAGCCACACCCAAGGTAAAGGCTAAAGAAGTACTTTTTATCATATCAATGAAGTAATTCATCAATGATGGCGTCGCAACACGTGAAGCTTGCGGAAGAATCACACGTCTCATTGCTTGTAAACGTGTCATACCTAAACTTAAGCATGCTTCCATTTGAGATTTATCAATGCCTAAGATAGCTGCGCGCATACTTTCCGCCATATACGCAGAGAAGTGTAATGTTAAACCAATCACTGCAGCGGTAAAGGCATCCATACCGATTAAAAAAGGTAAGAATTGTGGGAGTCCGTAATACAACAAAAATAATTGCACTAATAACGGTGTACCGCGAAAAAATGAAATAAATAATGACGCAAGGTGGTGTATAAAAGGTATTTTAAATACTTTTACCAATGCTAAAAATAACGCTAGCATTAAAGCAAACAAAAAACCCCAAAGTGCCATTTGCATTGTTACCCCAAGATACTTTAGTAAAATGGGCATTAATTCAAGAACATATTGAAGATCAAAGGAACTGTGCATAAAACGACTCTTTAGGTTTATAGATTTTTGTTTACTTTATTATACTGTGGTGCTACTTAGTGATATCTACACCAAACCACTTCTTAGAAATTGCTTCTAACGTACCATCTTCACGCATCGCTGCTAATGCAACATTTACTTGGTCACGAATCTCAAGTTGTGAAGGCTTGTTCACGAAAGGCATTGCGTTTTTAATTTCTTCAAACGGTTCGCCTGCAAGTTGTAAAGGTAAACCCGCTTCTTTAATTAATTGTGTTGCTGATACACGATCCATCACAAATGCATCGGCACGTCCTAAGGCAACATCTTGCTCAATATTAGAATCAAGTGTCACAATGTTTATCTCATTGTTTGCATCGTACTTACGCAGCACTGCTTCAAAGTTACTACCTAAGTTAACTAGTACTTTTTTACCTTTAAGATCTTCAAAGCTTTCGATATCGTCACGGCCTTTACGAACAGTGATCTGTACGCCATCAATAACGTACGGAGTAGAGAATGCATATTTAGCTAAACGAGCATCCGTAATAGTAATTTGATTGGCAATCGTATCGATATGTCCAGCATCTAACATGCCGAATAAACCTGAAAAACTTGATGTAACAAATTCAACCTTATAATCAGAACGTTTTGCAATTTCGTTCCATACGTCAACTTCGTAACCCTGTAACACATCTTTTTTAGAGAAAGTAAATGGGAAGTAACCACCTGACATACCGACTTTTACTTCTTGCTGTGCATAAGATGCTGCAGATAAAAATGTACTTGCAGCAAGTAGTGCAACTGCCGCTTTTTTTATAAATGTTTTCATAAGATTCCTATAATTTAATAAATGTGACACAAAAATGATTTATGTTGTAATGGGTTAAGAAAGTTAAATCTCTAATATATAACAAGAAATAATGCTTGGTTACATAGAAAAGTTACCTTCTTATAGTGTTTTAATCCTTGATACTAAATAACAGGATCTTCCATTATTTATGGTCATTTCAAATGCTTGATTTAACTCATTTAAAATGAAAGCACGCATTAAAACATTTACGAAAATAAAAGTCCTTACAAAAAGTTATAATATAAGGTTATATATTAGAAATTTTTAATAAGGTTGGTTGATAGCTTAACCAATATTAATATAGTTTTCCTGACTTTTTATGCTGTTTATCCAAGCTTGGATTGCAGGATATTGACTTAGACTAAAACCACCTTCTTCAGCAACATGCGTATAAGCAAATAATGATATATCTGCAATAGTAAGTGTGTCACCGACCAAAAATGGCGTTTTTTGTAATCGCCCTTCCATCACTGCTAATGCTTTATTGCCACCTTCTTGCTTACTTTTGTATTCAGATAAACGATCAGCAGGACAACCTAAGTATTTATTAATGAAACGGGCAACAGCTATATAGGGTTCATGACTGTATTGCTCAAAGAACATCCATTGTAAACAGCTTGTTTGCGGTAGCAATGTACTTGGGAAAAATGCAGTTTGTTGAGCTAAATAATAGAGAATAGCATTTGACTCTGAAATAGCCTCATTCTCATCGGTAATCAATAATGGGATTTTGCCATTTGGATTTTTTTCTAAGAACTCAGACGTTTTAGTATCACCAGCAAGAATATCAACTTCAATCCATTGATAGTCAAGCTTCAACAATTCACATAACAATTTAATTTTATAACAATTACCAGAAAGACTATCACCATAAATAATCATTTTTTACTTCTCCTAAGGCACAGCCAATACATTACAATTACAAAGATCATCGCTTTCAAATGCAGTTAAATCCCCTGCTTGTAAACCAGGGACAGGAAATAATCTAACTGTTAACGGTTTATTTAACCTAAATGCCATCGTCCCTGTGTCTCGCATTAAAGCGGCAATTTTATCAATGGCTGTATCACCTGGGATAGGCACGGTATCAAGACCAATACCGCACACTGAGCTGTATGTTAACAATACTCGGATATCAAAATGCCCAAATTGGCTGCCTTGGGCTAACCCCGTGTCCTCTGTTAAGGCGAGCATTAGACCAGAGAAGCCCACCAGCGGGACTCTTTTGATAGATTTAAATACGCGCGTCAATAATGCAGAAGCTTCGACCGTGCCTGCGGCACCGAAATGCTCAACACCTAATAATGTGTAAACATCTGCCATACTGGCACAATTTTTTGATGGAGCAGCAGAGCTATCAACACCCGCAAACTCAAAACCTTGCTGTAAATGGTTAGCCTTTATAATGGTATGTAACTGATCAATATGGAACTGTAGCTGCGCTGATAACAGGGTAAAATAGCCATGCATTTGTTGTTTATGATCTAACACTGGATTAACTTGATGGAATCTTCTTAAGGCAGCGACTAATAAATCAGGTGTTTCTAAGCCAATCACAAACTGATTTTTGGTTTCTTTGCGTGAGTAACTTGCAGGAAAGTATGGGATCAAAGGATCACAATTGAAATTCACCGTAAAATTAAAGTTACCTTCACCTCTTGGTGTTATCTGACTTATTTTATTAACGGCTTTAGTCGCGGCTTGAATCATACTATCATCAAGTACAGAATATGGGTCATTTTCAATATTAACGCAAACATTACATAAATCACCAAACTCTTTAATTAGCTCAGGTATTAGACTCAGTTGTTCAACTGTCGTTGCTTCACCAATGGCAAAACGAAACCTGATACCGGATTGTTGGCTTTCATCAAGTAGCTTTTTTAATGCCCGTAAATCTTGCTGAGCTGTGGCTAAACTGGTGGTATCAATATATTCAGAAAAAGCATTAGTCACAATCCGCACAGACTGAACCGTATAACCATTTTCTTTAAAGTCATGAGCTAACGTTTGGCAAAATGCGTTTGCTTTTTTAATTAAAGCAGGCCACTTACTTTGATCAAAGTCTAATTCAATAAAAGTGGTAATCGTACGTACTTTACACAGGTTTTTGTCTGATAATATTTCTGGATATTCCATTATCTTCTCACTTGTATCTGTCGAATCAGCATTAACGTTATTCGTAATTACATCACAAATCAATATATTCCATTATTTATGAAGCGAATCAATATTTTAAGCACAAAATATGAGTGAACTACCAATTCAAAAAAGCGAAGTATTATAAATTAGTCGTTATATTGATAGTCATTCATTAAGCAGTAAAGGCCAATAAAATGCAAAGGGTAATTAAAAAGATAAACAAGCGCCTTAAACAACAAAGCCTTTTAATCACAATATTAGCCTACCTATTCTCTTTGTTCGCTGCGACTCATTTATTATGGGAAAAGGGACTCAATGATTTACAAATAACTAATCAACAACAGTTAGATCGCTTTACCAGACAACTAAACACAGAGCTAGGTCATTTTAAGTTTGTCCCACAGCTTCTTTCAAGACAAGGCATTATTATCAATGCCCTTTTATCCTCAGATAACTCAGCACAATTAGATTTAACAAACCGTCATTTACAATCAATTAATGAAATAGTTAATTCATCTGATATTTACCTGATCGACAAACAAGGTAATACCATTGCAGCCAGTAACTGGACTAAACAAGATACATTCATTGGAGATAATTATGCTTTTAGACCTTATTTCCAAGAAGCCATTGCCGGAAATGACTCCCAATACTTTGCATTAGGGTCAACATCAGGACAAAGAGGTTACTATTTTGCCTCTCCTGTGCGTTATGCAGCAGAAGTGATAGGAGTTGTGGTCGTGAAAATGGTACTACATTCAATAGAAAAAGACTGGATAGGCAAACAACAAGCCTTTCTAGTCACTGATAACGATAATATCGTTTTTATCTCTTCTAAAAAGCAGTGGTTATTTCATAGCTTAACGCCTCTGTCTAAACGACAATTGAGCAATATAAAAGCTACACGTCGTTATTTAGATAAATCAATTCCGACCTTGCCTCTTTTAGGCGATATAAATAACAATAATAGTTTGGTTGGCATTCCAGATAAAAATCGTCTCTCGCATACGCATTTATCACTATTCAACACATCTGATATTAACCATTGGACAGTGAGAGTCGTAGCCCCTATTTATCCTATCTTAATTGATATCCTGCTATTGGCTTCCTTTATTAGTCTGTTATATATTTTAATGTATGTCTTATATATGTTGCTTAAACAAAAACGTAACAGACATAAAGAGCAACAACAACTAGCAATAAAATCAAAACAGAAACTAGAACTTACCGTAATGCGTCGGACAGCGGCGTTGCATGCAGAAATACAAGAAAGGCATAAAGCAGAAGCCGCATTAAGAGCAACACAAAAAGAGCTGATCCAATCTGCTAAACTTGCAGTTTTAGGGCAACTATCCACCAGCATAAGCCATGAATTAAATAATCCCCTTTCTGCTATACGCAGCTATGCTGAAAATGCCATCTTATTTCTGGAAAGAGACAAGCTACAACAAGTCAGCAGTAACTTAACAAGGATCAGCTTATTAACAGAAAGAATGGCAAAAATAAGCGCACAATTAAAATCATTTGCTCGAAAATCCAACGGTAAATTACAGGTGGTGGAATTACAGCCAGTCATTGTCGCAGCCTATGAGCTACTTAAGCCACAACTCAAAGAAAACAAGACCAAACTTAACATCGACTCGCCTGAACAAGCCATCTATGTTAAAGCAGAAGCGATTCAACTAGAGCAAATTATCGTGAACTTACTGTCCAATGCAATGCAATCAATGCAAGACAAAGATGATAAACTGATAACGCTACGTATGTACAGCAAAGATAAACAAGCTTATATAGAAGTTTTAGACCAAGGAACCGGAATAGATGAAGATGATCTTCCTCGCCTTTTTGATCCTTTTTTTACCACAAAAAAAACTGGCTTAGGCCTAGGGTTATCTATCTCACAACAAATAATTAATAATATGCAAGGGACCTTAAGTGCAAAAAATAGATCCCCTATTGGTGCACAGTTTACTATTACCTTGCCGGTTTATAGCAAAAAAGATAGCAACATAAACAAACAGCAGGATCAAATATGAGTACAGTCTTTTTTATTGATGATGAATACGACATGCGTTTAGCGAATGAGCAGACATTTGCACTGGCTGATTTAGAAGCTGAATTCTTTGAAGATGCAGAATCTGCTTTAATCGCCATGCAGACCTCGTTACCCCTGGTTGTTATATCAGATATACGTTTACCGGGCATAACAGGACAACAATTATTAAATACCTTACAGAAACAGGATCCTGACTTACCGGTTATCTTAATTACTGGCCACGGAGACATCTCAATGGCCGTAGAATCAATACAAACTGGCGCTTATGATTTTATTGAAAAGCCTTTTTCTTCAGATAGGTTAATTGAGATAACACGTAAAGCCATAGAAAAAAGACAACTTACACTGGAAAATCGCGCCCTTAAAAAAGCCTTGAAAAGTAAAGATACACTAGGTCCAAGAATCATTGGCGATACGCCATCAATTGTGACATTAAAACAAATGATTGCACGTGTCGCAGACAGTCACGCTGATATTTTATTATTTGGAGAAACGGGAACAGGCAAAGAGCTAGTTGCTCGCTGTCTACATGAACAAAGTCAACGTAGCGACAGTAACTTCGTCGCCGTAAACTGTGGTGCAGTGCCTGAGAACTTAATCGAGAGTGAATTATACGGACATGAAAAAGGCGCTTTCACAGGGGCGGATTCACAACGGATAGGAAAGTTTGAGTTTGCACAGGGAGGAACACTTTTTCTAGATGAAATAGAATCAATGCCAATGCAAGCGCAAGTAAGGTTATTAAGAGTATTACAGGAAAGAAGTCTTGAACGAGTTGGATCTAATAAAGCGATAGATTTAGATATTCGTATTATCGCCGCGACCAAGGTTGATTTAAAAGAAATGCCTAATTTCCGACAAGATCTCTATTACCGTTTAAACATGGTGACCTTAGATCTGCCACCCCTACGCCATCGTAAAGAAGATATCGCACAATTATTTCATCACTTTTTGTTAGTTGCGGCCTCTCGTTATGGCAAAGCCGCACCCGCTTTACCAGCTCACTCCCTTCAAGCGCTATTAAGTCATGATTGGCCAGGTAATGTACGGGAACTGAGAAATGCCGCTGAACGTTTTATATTGCTTGGTTCTTTATCGGATTTAAACGAACCAGAGAATGCCGTTAATGGTGGATTAAGCTTATCGCAGCAAGTTGATGCCTTTGAAAAAACATTAATAGAGCAAGCCCTGAGCTTAAATAATGGCAGCATCAAGGACACTATGCAGTCCTTAACATTACCTAGAAAAACGCTTTACGACAAAATGCAGAAACACGCCATTGAGAAACAACGCTTCAAAGCAGATTAACTAGCTCAATAAGAAAATACATACTAGTTAAGCGAGCAATAGATAATAAAAAACCGTTGCAAACAAGTTAATTTGCAACGGTTTAAGTGTTTAAACAAAGACGATATTTAAGCCTGTTTTATGATTTATCTAGTTATTTAGTGACCATTTCAGGTCCCATCATCATGTTCGGAAGCCAAGTCGACACGGCTGGAACATAAGTCACGATTAGCAGGAAGATAAACATCACACCCACTAAAGGTAATGATGCTTTAACCACTTTCATCATAGAGAGTTTCGCCACCCCCGCCGTCACAAACAGGTTTAATCCTACTGGAGGGGTTATCATGCCAATTTCCATATTAACCACCATCATGATACCTAAGTGAATCGGATCAATACCCAGTGCAATGGCAATTGGAAAGACTAATGGCGCAACAATAATTAATAAACCCGATGGTTCCATGAACTGACCACCAATAAGTAACAACAAGTTAACTACAATTAAAAATTCAATTGGACCAAGCCCTGCAGACAACATTGATTCAGTGATCATCTGTGGGATTCTTTCTTCAGTTAACACATGTTTTAAGATTAACGCATTGGCAACAATAAACATCAGCATAATAGTTAACTTACCGGCGTCATAAAGGGTTTTTCTTGTATCTTCATGACAAAACACATGCATTGCTTTGAGTAAATAAGGTCTCGCTTGTTTAGCTGCAGGCTCTTTATCTGATAACGGGCCCATATCTTTATAAATAAAGTTGGAAATAAAGAAGGCATAAACAGCGGCAACCGCAGCAGCTTCTGTCGGCGTAAATACACCGCCATAAATACCGCCTAAGATAATAACGATTAATAACAGCCCCCATCCAGCACCTTTAGCGGCAAGGAAAACCTCTTTCCAACCAACAAAAGGTTGTGCAGGAATATTCTTATAACGAGCATAGATGTAAATAGCTAGCATCAGTAATAAACCAGCCAATAACCCAGGAATCACACCACCTAAAAACATACGTCCAACTGACACATCAGTCGCCGCTGCATATACAACCATAACAATAGACGGTGGAATAAGAATACCCAACGTACCTGCGTTACAAATTACACCGGCTGCAAACTCTTTGGTGTAACCATTTTTAACCATACCCGCAATCACAATTCCACCAATTGCTACAACAGTGGCAGGTGATGAACCCGATAATGCTGCAAACATCATACAGGCAACAACTGAAGCCATCGCTAATCCACCACGTAGTGACCCCACTAAAGCAATCGCAAAACGAATGATCCGTTTAGCAACGCCACCGGTTGCCATAAAACTCGACGCGAGAATGAAAAATGGAATCGCTAATAACGTATAATGCCCTGTAAATGCATTAAGTAATGTTTGTGCGATAGACGCAAGCGATGCTTCTGAATGCACCATCAAAAAAGCAATACTTGAAGCACCTAAAGAAACAGCAATCGGCACACCAACCATCATTAACATGATAACCATTATAAACAGTAATAACATATCCATTAGTTAGCCTCCTTTTTTGTCATTTCTACTGTGTCTGTTGTTTGCGCAGTGTCGCTATGTAATTCATCTAATTGTTCTTCTGCTTCATGGCTCGCGATCATGCGATCTAATTTATTGGTTAAAATCAGCCAAGCAATTTGTAAAAATCTGAAGGTCATTAAGCCCATACCAATGGGTAAAGCTGCGTAGGGAATAAAACGCGGTAGTCTTTCGTATCGTTCACCTTCATTAAACCAAGTGGATAAAAACTGCAACATATCAGGCATTGGAATATCTTCCGTTTCATACCAAGCTCTATCAGTAATAAAAGGTAACCAATAATTCCAAGAACCAATTAACAATGAGATCGAAAAAAACAAACAACACGCAATGGCAATTAATGCAAACACCTTTCTCATACCCGCTGGTGCAATATTAACAACCACATCTACACCAATGTGAGAGTGTTTTTTAACGCCATAAGATGCGCCCACTAACACCATCCAAGCAAACATAAAGACAGTTAACTCTAATGCCCATAATATGTTGTCATTAAAAACGTAACGTACCACTACGTTTGCAAACGTTAACAGGGTCATTACCCCTAAAAACCCGGCTATTAACGTTTCTTCAAAGTAGTCGGTCATCTTCCCAATCCGGCTAAATAATCCCTTTTCCATTGTTCCTCTCCTAGACTCTTTTAAATTGCATCAGTCCCACCAATAGGTTTAATTGCCACTGCATTGACAGTGGCAACTGATTAAGGTTACTGATTCGCTGCTTGAGCAGCTTCAATTAAGTCACTACCAATATCTTTTTCAAATTTCTTCCAGACTGGTTTTAAAGCAACAACCCAAGCTTCACGCTGTTCTGGTGTTAACGTACGAACAACGCCACCGGCTTTAATAATGTTTTGTTTATTTTCTTCATTTACCATCATTGATTCAGTGTTACGCTCTTCTGTTACGCTTTTTAATATGCCAGCTAACTGATCACGTACATCCGTTGGTAAGTTATCCCACCAATCACCCGATGTAATAACTAGGTAGTCTAAGATGCCATGATTACTTTCAGTCACACCATCTTGAACTTCAAAGAACTTTTTACCGTAAGTATTCGACCAGGTGTTTTCTTGACCATCGATAACGTTAGTTTGTAGACCGCCATACACTTCCTTAAATGACATTTTTTGAGGATTTGCGCCTAACTGTTCAAATTGCGCCACTAACACATCCGATGCTTGAACACGGAATTTCAAGCCTTTGGCATCTTCAGGTAACAGTAATGGTTTGTTTGCTGAAAGTTGTTTCATACCGTTATGCCAAAACTCTAAGCCCTTTAATCCTCTACGATTCATGGCATTTTTTAATTTATCGCCTGATTCCGAATTCTGGAAACGGTCTACTGCAGCAACATCATCGAATAAAAACGGTAGGTCAAAAATACGATACTTCTTGGTGATCTTTTCAAATTTAGATAATGACGGCGCTGCCATTTGCACATCACCATTCAATAAGGCTTCTAATACTTGGTTATCGTCATATAGCGTTGAATTAGGGAAAACTTGCATACATGCCTTGCCGTTCATTTCTGCATTAACACGCTCTTCAAGTAACGAAGCCGCTACCCCTTTAGGGTGTTTATCGGCATTTGTTACATGGCTAAACTTGATGACAATCTCTCCTGGATCACAGTTAGCATAAGCACCAGCACTGGTTAATAAAGCTGCACTACATAAAGAAACCATTGTTAGTTTTTTAAACATGTTGAACTCCTATCTACATATTGATGCGCAAAATGCGCCATTACTTAATAACGATTTAAATCAACAATCGAAATCATTAGATCTAACGTACTAGGAGCAATAGATGGGCCAATGTTAAAAAACTGTTAACAACCTAATAAAATCAATAGGTTAAAATCTCACTATAAACACAGATAATAAACACCTTAAAACAAATAGGCGGAAAATGACCCATCAAAAAAGGTAAAAGTGTGGAAGTTCGCCAATAAAGTATTAAGCTCTAGTATGGCTTTAGTTGGGCTTTAGTTGTCTGAATTTTAGCTTAGGCCGGTTAATCCGATACAAACATTGCTCGAGATAAACATTAGTCGAGACAAACAATGCAGAAAATAAGTTATGGATAAAAAATGGCAGTGCTTTGGGGCTTGCTTTGTTAGTTCGATGGAGAAGATAAAGATTAAAAAGGCCATCAATGATGGCCTTTGAGAGATAGGTTTTAAGCTAGATTAGCTGGATTTTCTAAGATGAAAAAACACGCTTTGCTTTTAATAATGCGCCAAACACAACGGAACTAAATGCATCAGCAACGGTTAACTCAACCTCTGGATAACGCGCTTTAATCGCTTGCTGCACCAGTGGAGATAAACCCATACCACCGGTTAAATAGATGACTTCAGGTTGTTTTTTAGCGTTGGCAATTGATTGCTCAATCATCACAAACATTTTATTAAGCCAATTAACCATAGTTTCTGAGACTTGTTCGCGTTTAATATCAATACTCAATGTACTTTCTATAAACTCCAATGACATTTGAGCATGAGTATTATCACTTAAGTTAATTTTTGCTTGCTCAATACCATGCATTAATTGATGCGTTAAACGTTGCTTCTGTACTCGTTGTAAACGCATTAAAGGCAGTGGATCTGAACATTCAACAATATATTCGTTAATGGCCTTATTTCTTGCTGGAGAATAGAAGTCTGTCATTAATGGAATATTATCAATATCGTAAACACCAGAATAAAGCATATTAGGAATCGCTTTATCATTGTCAGTGCGGCCGCCTCGACCAAACAAAGGTGAAACCAATCCATTAGCTAAAGACTTATCACAAACAATCCCCCCTTGGCGAATACCCTCCGTAGAAAAAATATCCTGATCGCGATCGACTTTTTGTGCGTTTTCTTTACTTAATTCACAGAAACTAACGTCGGAAGTACCACCGCCCAAATCCACTACCATGGCATTGCGTTTTTCACTGATACTTTGCTCAAAGTGGTAAGCAGCAGCAAGTGGCTCGTGAATAAAATCAACTTCTTCAAACCCCACTTTCTTAGCTGCACGTAACATCAACGCTTCAGCTTGTTTGTTACCCAATTCACCCATAGTCGAATGGTAGTTTACTGGTCTGGCAATCACCGCTTTAGTGATCACTTTAGATAATTGAACTTCGGCACATTTTTTTAGATAAGAGAGAAAACGCACCACCAGTATTTCGAAGCTATCCAATAAACGTTTAGGAATTTTTGCACCTAAAAAGTTTTTAGGGCTATTAACGTAACGTCCTTCGTGTGGTGTTTCAATGAAGGCTTTAAATCCACGCTCACCAAACAAAATCTCACCAGCTTGAAGCATTTCATTCAGTGTTTGCTCATTATCTTTAGCATCTTGACTATCATCACCAGAATCATCATGCGCAAGATAAATAGCTGACCTTATCTTATAAGGGTTGTCGCTGTTCTCATCGACAACAATTAAGGTCGGTTGATCATTCACAAACGCGGCCACGGCACAGTTACTTGTACCAAAATCGATTCCAATAAAATCAGAAGTCATTATCTCACCTATCATTACAAAACAAGCGCGGGATAATACCTGACTGATATACAAATACCAGTGACAAATACAGGATTAAGGTTGATAGAAAAATAGTTGAATATTAATTAGCCAAATTAACAGAGCACGTTGTTAACGTATATAAAAGTTAACGCACATAAAACGCTATTGAAATAAAATGACTGATAGACCCCGCCAACACAAAGAAATGCCAGATACCATGTGCATGCTTCAGCCGCTTCATATCATCTAATACATAAAAGATAACACCAACAGTGTACGCGACACCGCCTATTGTTAACCAAGTAATCCCCGGCCCAGGAATGGCAAGCATTAAAGCAGGATATTTTAGAGCACAGACCCAGCCCATCGCTAAATAGATTATCACTTGTAACCATTCAATGCGTTTACTCACCAACAAATCGAGCGCCAACCCAACAATAGCCAGAGCCCAAACTACCGCTAACATCAACAGACCATCATCCCCCTTTAGGCTCAGTAACATGTACGGCCCATAGCTACCGGCAATCAATAAATAGATGCATGCGTGATCTAATTTTTGGAAGCATCGTTTAAGGGAGGAGGTTCGAAAGCTATGGTATAAAGTAGACATGCTGTAGAGCATAATGAGTGTCAGGCCAAACACGGTAAAACTTAAAATAATTCTCCAGTGCCCCTCTTGTATAGCAAGCGTTAATAACACACCGAAACCAATTAATGCTAAAATAGTGCCTATCAAATGTGAAATGCTATTGAGTTTTTCCCCACTATACATAATCAGCCTCTTTGATTTAAATCGAAGAATAAGACACTATGTTAGAACCTAACATTACTCACTACAATCAATTAATAATAAATGTGAAAAGGACATGTCATGACCGAGAACTCGTTTTACCCAATAGGTAAAAAAGGAATTGTTTGGAATCAAGCGGAAAAAAAACAATGGTTTGATAACGCGGTAAAATCACGTTCATATCAACAACAAGTCGTCGATAAATTTTCTACCATCAGTGACGATTTCGAATGCCAACAATACGCAGCACTTAGTATTAACCCTGAGGCCTATCCGTTATTTGCTTTTAAAAGTAAAAATTGGGATGAAAATAAACCAGTGATCATTATCACGGGCGGCGTACATGGCTATGAAACCAGCGGCGTACAAGGATTAATTGCTTTTTTACAAAAAAACAACTCAACATACCTCAGCCATTTTAATATTGCTGCGCTACCTTGTATCAGCCCTTGGGGTTATGAACACATAGCACGTTGGAACCCACATGCAATTGATCCAAACCGTTCATTTGTAGCAAACAGCGACAGTGAAGAAGCAGCCTTTGCCATGGACTATGTTCAACAACTTACAGGCAAAGTGTTACTGCATATTGATTTACATGAAACAACCGATACCGATGAAAGTGAGTTTAGACCTGCATTGGCTGCAAGAGACGGTGAAGAGTTTATCGCAGATAGTATTCCCGATGGTTTTTATGTAGTAGGCGACTCAGAAAATAAACGAGCGGATTTTCAATCAGCTATTATTGAAGCTGTGAAAAAAGTGACACATATCGCCCCTGCTGATCAAAATGGCAACATAATCGGTTCTAAAGCAGAAGCTGAAGGCGTTATTTATTATGACTTAAAGAGTTTAGGTTTATGTGCTGGCATGACAGATGCAAGCTATACCACGACCACAGAAGTTTATCCTGACAGTGAACATGCAACGGATCAAGATTGTAACCTTGCACAGGTTGCCTCAATTGAAGCAGCTTTAGATTATTTAATCGCAGCTCAGCAATAAGCTATTTATTTCAATATGTTACTCATTAAATAACTTATATAACTTGCTGATGAAGATTTTGTTTCTTTTACGGTTTACTAGTAAAAGAAGCAATTTCTACTGCCGTTAAAAATCGCCACTCTCCACATGCAACATCTAGTTTTAGATCACCAATTTGTTCTCGATGTAAATTAATAACCCGATTCCCCACTGCTGCAAACATACGTTTAACTTGATGAAATTTCCCCTGAGTAATAGTCAGTAATACCTCTTTCTCACTGATTTGCTCAATAACAGCAGGTAAAGTTAGCTGCTTTTCACCTTGTAACTGTATACCTTGTTCAAACCTAGTCACTAATTCAGCCTTAAAGGGATTTGATAGACCAACCCGATAAACTTTTGGGCAATGGTAAGCCGGTGAAGTAATATTAAAAGTCCATCGACCATCGTCTGTGATCAACACTAAACCTGTGGTATCTGCATCTAGTCGTCCTGCAATATGTAGCTGATCAATATTCTCTAACGTTGACTGTGTTTTCAACAGAGTCATCACTGAAGGATAAACTTCATCAATATTAGAACAAATGGTATTCGCAGGTTTATGCAGCAATAGATAACGAGATGGTCGCGCGATAAGTTGCTCGCCATTGAGTGTAACTTTATTGTTTTCATGTACTTGATAAGCTGGGTCTTCAATAATAATCCCATTAACATACACTGCATTTTCTGCGATCTTCTGCTGTATTTGTTGTTTGCTTAATGTGGTACTTTTAGCAACAAATTTATCTAAACGCATCAGTTCTGTTCCATGGATTCAACGAAATATTTATTCGACGAAGTTAGTTAATAAGGTTAATTAATAAGGTTAAGTAATAAAGTTATTCAGTAAATTAAATGATTAATTAGCGCGTAACATTAGCACACCGCTCTGTGTTTTTATGCTAAATAACCGTTAACTGTATATTTATACAGTTAACGGTTATTTATACAAAAATCGATTGTTTGTATCTTTAAAGTAAACAAACGAATAAAAACGATGCTTGCAGCTACCTCAAATTCATCTGTGATAATAGCTTATTGTTATCACTCGGTTTAACAATAAACCTAATACAAGCCCGCCACGGCTGCTCTAGGCTCTACAAGTAATTCCTATAAACTAATTGTGTAAACTAATATGCAGCAAAGCTATTTCGAGAAAGTAATTCAACTGTATGAGTGGTTTATGTCGTATCACATTAACAACTGATCATAACCCTGTATGCTAAAAAACCAGTAACTGTATATTCATACAGTTACTGGTTTTTGTATTGTTAAACTAAGCCTAAGGTAATAAAAACAATAGCTTAGTGACTAATTACTTATCCGCGATAATAGCTTTGTGCAACAAATGGCATTTTCTCAACGGTCATTGATAACTTTTTACCACGTACTTCAGCAAAAATTTCGCTACCAATAACTGCATAATCAGTTTGAACGTAAGCCATTGCCACTGGCATGCCTTTTGAAGGACCAAAAGTTCCGCTAGTAACAATACCAATTTCAACATCATCGGCATTAAACAACTTACTGCCTTCACGTACAGGTGCTTTTGATTTACCCACTAAACCAATACGTTTGCGCTGCACATCTTTAGTCGCAATTTGTTGTAAAATCAGATCACTACCGATAAACCCACCAGCACGAACACCGTCAGCACGACGTGCTTTGCTGATGCCCCATAATAAACTTGCTTCAACAGGCGTTGTTGTTTCATCTAGATCATGACCGTATAAACATAAACCACACTCTAAACGCAGTGAATCACGCGCACCTAAGCCTATCCACTCAACTTCACTTTTAGCGAGTAATTCTCTCGCTAGTTGCTCTGCTTGCGCTGCAGGAACAGAGATTTCATAACCGTCTTCACCTGTGTAACCAGAACGACTGACATAACATTCAACGCCTACAAGTTGGACTTTTTTCGCATCCATAAATACCATTTCTGCAACTTCAGGGTTAAAGCTCGCTAACACCTCTGCCGCTTTTGGTCCTTGCAATGCCAATAGCGCACGATCTTCAATGACTTCAATACTCACATCAGCCGGTAAATTAGCGTTAAGGTGCGCAATGTCTTGTGTTTTACAGGCTGCATTAACCACAACAAATAAATGGTCAGCAAAGTTAGTAACCATTAAGTCATCACTGATCCCACCTTGCTCATTAGTGAAAAATGCATAACGTTGTTTTCCAACAGGCAAGTCAATAATGTCAACAGGGACTAACTTCTCAAGTGCAGCAGCAGGATCACCGCCTTTTAAACGTAATTGGCCCATATGAGAAACATCAAATAAACCAGCTTGGCTACGACAATGAAGATGCTCTTTCTTTACACCAAGTGCATATTGAACAGGCATATCATATCCGGCAAAAGGTACCATCCTGGCACCCATTTCAATATGTAAAGCATGAAGCGGGGTTACTAAAAGTTGTTCTGACATCCTGTATTACTCCTAAAACGTAGCTAGTTTAAAAATATGTATAATTACAATTGATTTGTCTAATGACAGTCCTTACGACGCTGTCACCCATAGGATCTGTGCGTCTTCTTCACTTACCGAGGTAAGCATGTGCCCCATATTGGCATCATAATAAACTGAGTCACCTTCAGTTAAATTAATAGGTTCGTAGTATTCAGTGAATAAAGTGATCTCACCTTCTAGTACTAATAAAAACTCTTCGCCATCGTGGCGGATCCAATCGGCATAATCATCAAAACTACGCGCTCGAATACGTGTTTTAAAAGGCATCATCTTTTTATGAGTTAATTGTGTCGCTAATAATTCATGCTCATATGTGGATGTTGGATGCGGTTTACCCATCTCATTACGCGTGATATCACGGCGCCCTGTTGCCTTTACTTTTTTAGGTGTCGCAAATAACTGTGGAATGTTGATCTGTAAACCACTGGTTAATTTTTGCATCGCCTGAAAGGTTGGCGATATTTGTTCATTTTCAATTTTTGATAAAGTTGAACGGGCTAAACCTGTTTTTTGGCTCGCTTCTTCTAATGTCAGCCCTAACGATTTTCGAATCTCTTTTAATCGTTCGCCTAACTTAATTGGCGCTATCTGCTGTTTTTCTATATCCGTCTGTATAGTCATTGATGGATAAATATCTTGTTCTTGATCATTCATGTGTATTTCCTATCAACTACTGTCTTTTTTGATTTTAACATCTTCATTAAAAGATGTTTCCTTTAGGAAACATAGGTTCATATTTTTTGAATAAAAGGTAGTCAATTTCACTCTTTCCACCCTTATAAATCGTAATTAAGCCAGTTTATCTAATATTCTTCTTTAATCAACTATAAATAATTCCACTATTGGAAACATTTGTAGTTGATCTCTTCTCTTAATATGGTAAAAATACACTCCGTAATTAAATACTTCTTAATCAACTTCAAAAACAATATTTCACCTAAGGGACTATTATGGAAAGCAACTTAAAATTTACAGAAACGCATGAATGGGTACTAGATAACGGTGACGGTACTATTACTATGGGTATCTCTAATCAAGCACAGCAATTATTAGGCGATGTTGTATTTGTTGATTTACCAGACGTAGGTGATGAAACAGAAGCTGGTGAAGCGTTTTCTTTAGTTGAATCCGTTAAAGCTGCATCAGATCTTTATGCGCCAGTGACAGGTGAAGTAGTTGAAATCAACGAAGATTTAGAAGACAGCCCAGAATTAGTAAATGAATCACCTTATTCTGGTGGTTGGATCGTAAAAATTAAATTAACTGATGCAACGGAACTTGATGGTTTACTTTCAAGCGAAGACTACCACGCAGCAAACGAAGAATAAGCAGCGATTCGCTGACCCCATCAACCACGGTTGATGTTCAAAGTAGCGTTTAAAATGACTTAGGGCGACTTCAATAGAACTCGCCTTTTTATAATGCAATTTTTTATTACGACTGTTTAGGATTTATATGACTGCTAATACTTTTCTCAATTCACTGACCAACCAGCAAGAGTTTGCAACCCGACATAATGGCCCTAACCCCGCTCAGCAAGCAGCAATGCTTGAAACAATTGGAGTCAGTAGCTTAGATCAACTGATTGACCAAACCGTCCCTGCTGCGATCCGCCTTAAAGACAAAATGAACCTTGCCGAGCCGCAAAGTGAATCTGCAATGTTGGCATCATTAAAAACTATCGCTGAAAAAAATGTCGTTAACCGTAGCTTTATCGGTCAAGGTTATTACAACACATTAACCCCTAACGTTATTTTACGTAACGTACTAGAAAATCCAGGTTGGTACACAGCGTACACACCATACCAACCAGAAATCTCTCAAGGTCGTCTAGAATCATTACTGAACTATCAACAAGCTGTAATGGATTTAACGGCAATGGATTTAGCGAATGCTTCTTTATTAGATGAAGCAACCGCTGCTGCAGAGTCAATGACTCTATGTAAGCGCGCTAGTAAAAGTAAAAGTAATGCATTTTTTGTCAGTGACCAACTTCACCCGCAAACCGTTGATGTCATTCGTACTCGTGCTCAATATATTGGTATCGAAATCATCACAGGGACTATCGACACATTAGATAATCACGACGTATTTGGTGCTATTTTACAATACCCAAGCACCACGGGTAACGTTGAAGACCTAACAGAGATCATTGAAAAAGCGCATGCTAAAAAAACCTTAGTTGCAGTAGCCAGCGATTTATTATCACTAACAGTATTAAAAGCACCAGGTGAAATGGGCGCAGATGTTGTTATCGGTAGTGCGCAGCGTTTTGGTGTGCCAATGGGCTTCGGTGGACCACATGCTGGTTTCATGGCAACACGTGATAAATTCAAACGTACGATGCCAGGCCGTGTTATTGGTGTTTCTAAAGACAGCAAAGGTAAAACAGCACTACGTATGGCAATGCAAACGCGCGAACAACATATTCGCCGTGAAAAAGCCACATCTAACATTTGTACTGCACAAGCACTACTCGCTAATATGGCTGCATTTTATGCCTTATATCACGGACCTGAAGGTTTATTAAAAATTGGTCGTCGTGTTCATCATTACACAGCAGTATTAGCAGCCGCGTTACAAAGCGAAGGGATCGAGTTAGACAACAAAGCATTTTTCGATACCTTAACACTTAATACTAACGAACATAGTAAAGCGATTTATCACCGTGCACTAGCGGAAGGAATGAACTTACGTAAATTCCCTAACCCTGACAAAACAGCACCAGATAACACGCCAATTCAACTAGGTGTTAGCTTAGACGAAACAACAACAGCAAAAGATGTTGAAGACCTGATCTTAGCGATCACAGGTAAAGCATTAAGCGTTGCAGACTTCAGTGACACTATTGCTCAGGATGAATTTGCAGCGATTCCTGAAGCATGTCGTCGTACTAGCAAATACTTAACACATCCAGTTTTCTCAGCACATCATAGTGAAACACAAATGATGCGTTACATGAAAAAACTAGAAAACAAAGATTACTCATTAACACACGGTATGATCCCATTGGGCAGCTGTACCATGAAGTTAAACGCCGCGGCAGAAATGTTACCAGTGACTTGGCCTGAATTTGGTCAAATGCATCCTTTTGCACCAACAGAGCAAAGCTTTGGTTACCAAGAACTTGCTGAAAAACTATCAGCCATGTTATGTGAAATTACTGGTTACGATGGCATGTCATTACAACCAAACTCAGGTGCACAAGGTGAATATGCCGGTTTAATCGCAATCCAACGTTACCATGAAAGTAACGGTGAATCACATCGTAACGTTTGTCTTATCCCAAGTTCAGCACACGGTACTAACCCTGCATCTGCAGCAATGGTATCAATGAAAGTCGTTGTTGTTGGTTGTGATGAAGAAGGTAATATCGACCACGCTGATCTTAAAGCTAAAATTGAAAAACATCGTGAAAACTTATCATGCATCATGATCACCTACCCTTCTACACACGGTGTATACGAAGAATCGGTACAAGAAGTATGTGATTGGGTACATGAAGCAGGTGGCCAAGTTTATCTAGACGGCGCCAACATGAATGCACAAGTTGGTCTCACAACACCAGGCTTTATCGGCTCTGATGTTTCGCATCTTAACTTGCATAAAACATTCTGTATTCCACACGGTGGCGGTGGCCCAGGTATGGGACCAATTGGTGTAAAATCACACCTTATTCCTTTCCTACCAGGACACATTGAAGTAACTGAATCGGCAGATAACAAACATTACGCAGTATCAGCAGCAGAACTAGGCTCAGCTTCTATTCTACCTATTTCATATGCATACATTGCTATGATGGGTGAGCAAGGTTTAACCGAAGCGACTAAACTTGCTATCTTAAATGCTAACTATGTGATGGAACGTTTACGCCCTCACTTCCCAGTATTATACCTGGGCAAAGAAGGCCGTGTTGCGCATGAATGTATCATCGATATTCGTCCAATCGAAAACGCATCGGGCATTTCAGGTGAAGATATCGCTAAACGCTTAATAGATTACGGTTTCCATGCTCCTACTATGTCATTCCCAGTAGCAGGCACATTAATGATTGAGCCAACAGAGTCTGAAAACCTAACTGAATTAGACAGATTCTGTGATGCGATGATCGCAATCCGTAATGAAATTAAACAAGTTGAGTCAGGTGAATACACGCTAGAAGATAATCCACTTGTCAACGCACCACACACACAAGTAGATTTAATGGAAACGGAATGGGCACACACCTACTCTCGTGAAGTAGCTTGTTTCCCATCTGAATTCAGCAAAGGCGCAAAATACTGGCCTTCATCAAACCGCGTAGATAATGTATTTGGAGACAGAAACCTAATCTGTTCTTGTCCAAGTATAGAAAGCTACATGGAAGATTAATCTCCAACAAATCTAAGGCAACTCCAAAAGGTTGCCTTTTTCCCCCTCCCTCACTCTTGGACAGCCATAAACTTAAGCCTCTATCTTTGCCCTCTTCAAACTTGGAAAACCATCAATTCAGATCTCCTAATTCTTGGACATCCAATCTTTAAAACTTGAACATTTATCCAAATAAAGTGAGTAACACACCTGCACACTTCAAAATTTGAGTATTAAAATATTTGAATATTCACTATTGAACAGCCATAAATTGAGACTTCCTCTCCTGGACACCCATATTTTAAAACTTGAACATTTATCCAAATAAAGTGAGTAAAACAATAATTCCTGGACATCCAAAAGTTACAATTTAAAAGCTCTTCAAACTTAGACCGTCATTAATTTCATTCCAAAACCACCACTAATTCAAAGTGTAAAAATCGTATTTCTAACCCTTCTATATATATCTTCTAGCGTTCTAGTATCACTCTATTCATTGGTTATTTAATAGTGATCAAAGCTTTCACTTTTAGCATCTAACTTAATAACCCCTGTAAAATCTTAGATATAAGACTAAAGACAACTAATAAAATAATTAATGCAGGAATTGATGCAATAGCCCATTTAACCATAAATTCAACCATTGACCAGAATGGCATTTTAATATCTCTAACAATTACATTTTGCTTATCATTATCTATTTCAATACTCATATCTTCTGTATGCTCTTCAGATTCAGATATTGAAACTTTACTTTCTGCTATTTTTTCAATGTCTACTGTTGAATAACATCTCTTACAAAATGCAGTATCTTTATCCCCAAAACGAGCATCACCCACTTTAATCAAAGCCTCACATGCATCACATTTTATTTTACTCATTTTTAACCTCCAATTTTTATAATGTTAGTTCTCAATGACTTCCATTATAAAGCCTTAAATTCATTAGTTTACTCCTCATTCTTGGACATCCATACTTTAAAAGTTGAACATTTATTCAAAATAAAGTGAGTAACACACCTGCAAACTTCAAAATTTGAGTATTAAGCTATTTGAATCCCCAAATAACGCTATTTCTAAGTCTTAATATCAAATTGCGCCCACACTGAACATTAGCGAGCGCTAATAAGGTAGTTCCTAAAGGAAGATATTATTTCAATGAATGGTTCGTCGTAATTGATTTTTACTGGCTATCCAACATTTACCAGTATGCTCTGCAAATAAAGCAAGACCTTCTAAAGAGCCAACAGCACATTGATAATCTTTACCGAATCGACTAGCTAAAGTTAACCAGCTTGCTTCATCTAAGCCAAGTTTATGTATTAATTTAGGTTGATGGCTGCTGATTATTCCTCGCTTATCTTCTCGCAAGATACGGCCACTCCAGTCGACTAATTCCAAATAATCAGCTAAAGAAAAAGTAATGCCTCGACTACTGTTATCTATGTCACCAGTAAAACTTAATAAAGGCTTTTTATGAAAATGATATGTTGATGGATCTTCATGAGCTTGAGCCACACCATGTATCCGTTCATATGCAGATGTGTACTCCGCATTTTCTACACAATCATGCATCTTAGCGCGAATTGGGTTTAAATCTACATAAGCCATACAAGTAACTAACGCATCTTCATCTAACAAAGCCTGAGACTTAAACCTACCTTCCCAGAACCGACCGGAGCATTCATCTTCTTTATTTGCTTTACGGGCAATAAATTCATTTAAAGAACGCATAAACCACGATATATCAACCAATCGCTGTCGCCAACCATCGATAATAGTCAAAGCAGCATTGCGCTCTGTTATTGATATCACTAGCCCACTTTGCCACTTTTCAACTAAAACAGGTATAGAGTATAGTTGCTTCCAACGCTCACAAACGTCTACATCAGTCAATTTATCATTTGCAAGTTCATCTATATGCAGTACCAAATGATAATGATTAGACATAATCGCATAAGCACAGATATCAATACAAAAAATAGAAGCAAGGTGATGCATTCTTTCAATCACCCACTGTCGTCTATGCTCAAAAGATTTTACTGTGTATTTGTCTTCGCCACATAAATAAGCTCTTCTAACGCAACGTGAAATACAGTGATAATAAGGAGTATCACATAACGATATTTGGGAGCGGCGTGATTGCGTCATAACAACTATCTCTTAAAATGTAAAACTACATTATTAAAAGATAGGAGAGTAATGATGATGCGTCAAAGTTTATGGATGTCCGCTCTTATTCTATTAGCGCTTACTTAATGAATTACTATAACTTGCGCAGACCACATAGTTATAACAACGGGGTTTCTCCTGCGAAAGCGGAAGAAAACCTTAATTTAATGTCCGGAATTAGTTGACCACAACACTATGGTTTGATTTATCAAAGTAGTATTGACTTAATTAAAAATGGCCTTCTTTATAGATTCCAGAACGCAAAACTCCATTCTTAGGTCTAGTATAATTTGGATTATGAAGTAATTTAGTTATTATTCATGGAATTTAAAATCGTGTATATATCTTGTTCAGAAAAGTTAGTCTGATCATTAATATAACTTATTCCCAAGTCCGTATCCTTTTTATACAGCTCTTTAAAGATAAGGTAATGCATTTCATCGACATCATAACGACTCTCAATTTTTTTTACCCATTCTCGAGCAATATCAATATTGTTTTGTTTTATAGCAATTTGAGCTAAAGAAAAACCTGCACTACTATTACTTATATCAACTGAAGTTAACCACTCACTTGCTGCATACAAATCTTGATTTGCCCAATGATAAATAATCGTATCAAATGTTTCCTGACGCTTCTCATCATTTTCAAAATAATTAATATAGTTCAACGCAGATGAGATGTCGTCTTGCATCAATAGTGCGACCATTTCTTGTTGCATCATATCTCGAACTCCATCATTTGAAATACTATCAATAAGTGATATCGCGTTATCAATAGTAATACTAGATAAAATAATTGGAGAAATTGCATCTATAATTTTACTACTGAACTCTGTATGAGGTAATGACAATAATACTAAAGCAATATTGTCAGCAGAAAATTGTTCTGTACTAACTAATTTAAATGTTTGGTCGATAAAAATATCGATAATACTAGCATTTACAGAATTGTCTTTATCCGATAATAAATATGTATAAGAAAGGGCTACTTCTATATCCTCTTTTATCACTAATTCATAAATTTTTTGTCCATACTCTCGATATACAATGTTATTGTTACTAGCCAATTCAATTACACTATATATATCCGTATAAACCCTGCTTTGAATGATTTCAGTTATTGATTTATCGCGTAAAGATGTATTGTTAATTTTTTCAGCATATTGAATAGCTAACCGTAGCGGGAGGATATTATTCTTAGCTAAACTAACAATAACAAAATCTAAAGTATAGGTTTTTTGAGTTATTAATAGCCACTTATTCAGTTCATCGGGATCAATCTCAGACCAAGCTTCCATTGCAAATAATAACATCGAGAAACGAAGTTCATCATCGTTTAAATTTAGAAGATAAGCCATTATTTCTAATGGTTCTTTTATCATCCATGATAAAAAAAAAGCATTATATTCTTCTTGTGTATTTTGATTAAAAATAATTTCATCAAGCAAAGAAGATAATTCTGAATTATCACTCACATTGTTATAAATTTGGACGTTATTTATATTATTATCTGATATTTTGAAGTTGCTTTGGCTATCAGGAGTAGTCAAGGTATGTTTCTTAGGATCGTCGAAAATAACGTTTTTAAGTAAATAAAATAATGTAAAAGTAGTTAGTATTAATAGAAGTATTGTTTTAATCACACGTGAATTTCTCAAAATAGTATCACTTTAACAGTTAAGAACAGAAATAAAAACGCCTTAAAATATCTGTATTTTTATGGCGTTTTAGATTTAAATAAATCAAATTGTAAATATTAAGTTAAAGACCAAGAGCATCTTTTGCTTTTTCAATTTCATTTTGAAATTTATTATCTGTATTTTTTAGTGGTACTACAGCGCTGCCAAAGTCCCTAACGTTTAATGCATTTCTTGCAGCATCAGTCATTAAGCCCCAGACAATAGCTCTATGTTTTTCAACAGACCCTTTAGAACCCTCAGCAAAACTATGCGTTACGCTTCCATGAAAATCATAATTTACGTATATGTGTGTATTATTATTACCACCACGATTAGGATTTGTAGTTGCAGAAAGACCACCGTGAGCAGAATACACTGCCCCTATAATCTTTTCTGAATTCGAGTTATAAGTATCATCATAATTTTCAATAAAAACCATCACATATTCCCAATCATGGCGATGTCCGATTGAAGGAATCAAATAACCGTTATCTTTAGGGAAGTAATAGGCATACATAACCGCAGTTACGCTGTCGCTTATTTTCTCTCCACGTACATAAACTTGTTGTTTAGTATCTAGGCTACAATTCCCTCCGTTACTACCTGAATCTTGCAATCCAGCATTCCAATTACCTTCAGCATCTACAGCCGTATAAGGATGACAGCCGTCGCCAATATTTAATAATGGGAGGTAACGCTGTGAAAGTGTATTTGTAAGACCTGATATTGGTTCAATAGAATTGTGAGGAACTGAAGTAGCAGCAAAGGAAACATGAGAGGATATTGAAGATATGACAATAAGACCTCCTCCAAGCAATTTTTTAATACTCATAATAGACTCATATATATTTTAAAATTATCCCCGTTTATCAAAAGATTAATAAACAAGGTCGACACCCTTAAAGAGCAAAAATATCGTACCTTCACAAGCATAATAATAATAATCAATATACTTAAAGATGTGACAAATATCACGTAGTTAACAATATTTTAAATACCATAAGATGACTTATATTTTATATTAAACAGACTAAAATTCGACATTCGTCATTTATATACTCAATTATTTGTACACCTAAAAAATATCGTAATTTAAAATTTCATCATAAATTAATTACTTTATGAAAACTTGTAAATTTAATGCTTTTATATTGCAGGTATAATTGCTAGCAATCCTGTAAATATAAATGTGTAATATCAAATTATTCCTGGAAATTACTCTTGTGAAATTACTCTTGGACATCCAAGCTTTAAATTTTAAACATTTATCATAAATAAAGTGAGTAACACACCTGCAAACTTCAAAATTTGAGTATTAAGCTATTTGAATCCCCAAATAATGCTATTTCTAAGGCTTAATATTAAATTGCGCCCATGCTAAACATTAGCGAATGCTAATAAGGTAGTTCCTAAAGGAAGATATTATTTCAATGAATGGTTCGTCGTAATTGATTTTTACTGGCTATCCAACATTTACCAGTATGCTCTGCAAATAAAGCAAGACCTTCTAAAGAGCCAACAGCACATTGATAATCTTTACCGAATCGACTAGCTAAGGTTAACCAAGTTGCTTCATCTAAGCCAAGTTTATGTATTAATTTAGGTTGATCGCTGCTAATTACTCCTCGCTTATCTTCTCGCAAGATACGGCCACTCCAGTCGACTAATTCCAGATAATCAGATAAAGAAAAAGCAATGCCTAGATTACTGTTATCTATGTCACCAGTAAAACTTAATAAAGGCTTTTTATGAAAATGATATGTTGATGGATCATCATGAGCTTGAGCTGCACCGTGTATCCGTTCATATGCAGATGTGTACTCCGCATTTTCTACACAATCATGCATCTTAGCGCGAATTGGGTTTAAATCCACATAGGCCATGCAAGTAACTAACGCGTCCTCATCTAACAAAGCCTGAGACTTAAACCTACCTTCCCAGAATCGACCGGAGCATTCATCTTCTTTATTCGCTTTACGCGCAATAAATTCATTTAAACAACGCATAAACCACGATATATCAACCAATCGCTGACGCCAACCACCGATAATAGTCAAAGCTGCATTGCGCTCTGTTGTTGATATCTCCAGCCCACTTTGCCACTTTTCAACTAAAACAGGTATAGAGTATAGTTGCTTCCACCGCTCACAAACGTCTACATCACTCAAATCTTCGTTTGCATCTTCATCTACATGCAGTACCAAGTGATAATGGTTAGACATAATCGCATAAGCACAGATATCAATACTAAAAATAGAAGCAAGGTGATGCATTCTTTCAATCACCCACTGTCGTCTATGCTCAAAAGATTTTACTGTATATTTGTCTTCGCCACATAAATAAGCTCTTCTAACGCAACGTGAGATACAGTGATAATAGGGGGTATCGCATAACGATATTTGGGAGCGGCGTGATTGCGTCATAACAACTACCTCTTAAAATGCAAAACTACATTATTAAAAGGTAGAAGAGTAATGATGATGAGTCAAAGTTTATGGATGTCCTCAATTAAACTTATACTTTCGCCACATAAATAAGCTCTTCTAACGCAACGTGAAATACAGTGATAATAAGGAGTATCACATAACGATATTTGGGAGCGACGTGATTGCGTCATAACAACTACCTCTTAAAATGCAAAACTACATTATTAAAAGGTAGAAGAGTAATGATAATGCGTCAAAGTTTTTGGATGTCCTCAATTAAATTTATACTATTAAAGATCATGCAAATACCTGAGAATAAGAAGGTAAATAACTAAGGGATAATAAAGGAATAAAGAAGCTTATAACTTAATGATTACAAATTGTTTATACATTTAAGAATGCTCTAAAAAGTCTAAGATCGTGCTATTCATAACATGATCTAAATATTTAGGTGCATGCGTTCAAAGATCTTTATACCCACAACCAAAGATCCCTAAAGTTCACAATGCGATCTAAACCTTTAGATCGCCATAATAAAGATCTCTGCTACCTTTAGTCGGATCTAAATAATTGAGTGTCCAGCATTAAGTACGCTCGTATGTCACCAGCTTTAAACAATTGGATGTCGACCATTAAAACGTTAGATCGTACTAGCCACAACATGCTCGAACGTTTGGATACCCCTAATTGAAAAACACCTTCAAACCTTTGGGTGTCCAAGATCAAAGAGCAATTAAATACCCCCTCAAACCTTTGGGTGTCCACAATTAAAGGATCAAGGACACCCAAACATTTAACAGATCGTTCCTGCTCCAAAGTTGATGTCTTTATCATTATCAACAATAGCTTGTGCGGCGATGCTTAATCCCTCAACAATCGAGTCAAGTGACATGGTTGGTTTACTGCCATCAGTGCATTGTTCATTCATTAAAGGAATATGCACAAAGCCATGCTTGATATTAGTCTCTCGTAGATAATGTTGAATACCATAAAAAAGGTGATTACAAACAAATGTACCTGCGGTATTAGAGACTTGCGCTGGTATTCCCTTATCTTGCATCGCTTTTACCATGGCTTTAATTGGCAATGTTGACAAGTATGCGTCGGGGCCAGTTTCCTCTACTTTTTGATCAATCGGTTGATGACCATCGTTATCAGGAATGCGGTAATCATCAATATTAATCGCAACTCTTTCAGGTGTAATCGCGCTTCTTCCACCAGCTTGACCGACTGTGACAACATAATCAGGTTGATGGGTTTTAATTGCCTGAATAACAGTATCGATAGAACGTTGTAATACCACTGGCACACTACAAGTGACGACTACAGCCCCTTCAAGTTCTAGGCCTTCTAAGCGCTTAACGGCTTCCAGTGCAGGATTTTTATCATCGCCACCAAAGGGTTCAAATCCAGTAATTAATAGTTTTTTCATGTGTAACCTCAAAATGCTAAGAAATAGATTAGGAATGTATTAATCGTCAGCATTAATAACCCCGGTATCAGTTGTAGGAATATGATTTGGTTTTTATTTTTTAACGCTAATAAAGCCGCTGGTACGATATTAAAATTAGCAGCCATTGGCGTCATTAATGTGCCACAATAGCCTGACAGCATTCCGATTACGCCAATAATCATAGGATTACCAGATTGTTCGATAATCAATAATGGGATAGCAACACCCGTTGTAATTACCGCAAAAGCAGCAAAAGCATTACCCATAATGATGGTGAACAACGCCATGCCGAAGGTGTAACACATGACATAAGCAAATAAATTATTATTAGGTATGATCTCTTTCACTATTTGTGAAACAGTTTCACCAACGCCCGCCTCACCAAATAAATACCCAAGTGCCGCTAAAAACTGAGATAAAATCGCAGCCCAACCAATGGTATCAATTAAACGGCGACCTTCATGAACGCTTTGTTGAACAGTGCCTTTTGTAATGATGATAGCCACAACTAAAGCCAGCACAGCACTTATCCCTAAACCAATTAATGCGCTCGAGTCAGTCATTTTTGACCATAAAACCGTGACCACAGGAATAATGATCGCAGGAATAAACATACTATTTTTTAATTTCTTAGCACTCGCGATTCTGAATTTCTCATCAGAATAACCGTAACTACCGCTTCCCATCAGTCCGCACGCAGCGATCATCGTCATTACCAAGACCATTACACCGACAAACCAATCCGGAAGCATTGGGCCAAAAAGAAAAGATAAACCATAAATTAACCAAAATGCCCCTGTACCAAGGCGTTTTTTATTGCCTTTATCAAGGAAGGTTTGCACAGCAAATACGATTAACAGAAGCCCAGTTGCTTGATATACATATTCTAACATTCTGAATCCTCCGCAACTTTAGACACAGAGGTCGCTTTCTTTTGCTCGATTTTAGAAAAGATAAAGAAAATAACCAGAGACGCTAACGCAGTTGGCATTGCCCAAACATACATATCATCAAGTTCCATCGAATAGCCTGCTTCATCTAACACCCCTTTAATCAACAACAAACCGCCACTTCCAATAAAAATCAGCTGGCTGAAGAAGTTCCCAAAGTTTTCACTCACTGCGGCAAACGCTCTTACACGTAATCTTTGTTTTTCTGTGATGGCAGGATTTGATGCAACGGCAGCTGCTTCAGTCATAGGCGCTATTAACGGACGCACCATTGATGGATGTCCACCTAAGCTTAATCCCATTGCATTTGTTACTTTTCTTAATAACAGATAAGCAAAAGTCACTTTACTCACCGATGCATTTTTCATTGAAGAAATAAGAATTTCAGCACGCTCTTTTAGTCCATAATGTTCAAGTAAACCAATCATAGGTAAAATCAAAATAAATAGAGACATATAACGGTTTTTGGTAAATGACTCCCCCAAAATGCTCAGTATTTCAACTATCTGTAAATGTGCAATTAACCCTGTTACTACTCCCGCGATAAGGATAACAAGTAAGGTATTTAGCCTTAACATGAATCCAACGGTAATTATCCCAATGCCAATCAATGGCCAAAAATCAATCATTTTAACTACTCCCTGTCTTTATATTTACGGTCTGTAATGTCTACTTAACCATTAAGTGGTGCTAAAAATAACACAACAATTACACTTTGAATGTGATTTACACGCGTTTTACGCGCAAAGTACAAAGGAGGTATTGGCATCATCTATGCCATAAAAACGGTAATGTTAAAGAAGTAGACAATAGCGCTAACTAACCCAATAAAACTGGGCTTTGCTTATCTGAATGACTTTATTAAAAAACATTGAACAAGGTTGCCATCACTGATTTCCCTAATACTAGCTTTAAAATTGCACCACCTTAATGCACCGTTGCCCCAAAGTAGTGTGCTACAGCCCTCATAAATCGATAACCTTACACTCGACTTCCATTTAATTAATAAGATCGACATAGAATAATAAAAAATTAAATCAATAAGAATCAGCTTGTTGATTGACCTCAAGCATGTTTTTAAATCCTAAAACTTAATAATTGTGTTCCATGTCGCTTGATTTGGTATGTAATGTGCAGTGATTGTAAATAGTATGTAAATTGAATGTAATTTACATGCAATATGTAATTGGATGTTACTTTTTAAATAAATGATGAGGGATAATCGATGAAAATGTTCAAAATGGCAGCACTCACCTTTGCAGTAATGACATCAGCAACGACCAACGCAGCGACACGTTGGGATATGGCAACGCCTTACGTTGATGCAACACACCATACTCAAAACAATATTCAATTTGCTGATGACGTAAAAGCAGCAACCGATGGCGAATTAGAAATTATTATCCATTCAGGCGCGTCGTTAATTAAACATAAAGAGATCCCTAAAGCGGTGCGTAGCCAACAAGTCCCTATTGGTGAAGTGTTTATTGGGATCATGGGTAATGACGATCCGATTTATAAACTAGATAACGTGCCATTCTTAGCCACTAACTTTGAACAAGCCAAAAAACTTTACGATGTATCTAAATCAGCAATCCAAGCTAAATTAGATGAAGATGGTTTAATGCTATTGTATTCAGTGCCTTGGCCTCCACAAGGTATCTACAGCCAACAACCAATCAATACAATTGAAGACTTCAAAGGCGCAAAACTGCGCTCTTACAGCTCTACCCTTTCTCGCTTAGCGATTCTATTAGAAGCTTCACCAACGACCGTGCAAACTGTTGAAATTCCACAGGCGTTTTCAACGGGTATTGTCAATATGATGATCACATCACCAACAACAGGCGTTAGCAGTCAATCATGGGATTACGTGAATAATTACACAGATGTACAAGCATGGATCCCAAAAAATATGGTGATTGTGAATAAACGTGCGTTCAGACGTTTAGATAAATCAGTACAAACAGCCTTGTTAGCAGCAGCAGAAAAAGCCGAAACGCGCGGTTGGGAAATAGCAATACAAGAAACACAAGAAAAAACAGCAGCACTAGCTGAAAATGGCATGACAGTAACAGAGCCTAGCGAAATATTGATGACCGAACTTAAAAAAGTAGGTGCAGATATGGCTAGCGAATGGGCTGAAGAAGCTGGCAGTGAAGGCAAAGCCTTACTAGAAGCTTACAAATAAACCATTACCTTTACTAACAACCCATTAAGGAGTGCCTGATAATGAGAACACTGTTAGATAAACTGTATTTTGTTTCTGGTGCATTATCAGGACTTTGTATTGTCGCTATTTGCGCTGTCATTTTAGCCCGTGTTATTGGTAGATGGTTCAGTATTGAAATACCATCTAGTGATGACTTTGCAGGATTTTTATTAGCCGCAGCCAGTTTTTTAGGCTTGGCTTATACTTTTCGTCGTGGCGACCATATCCGCGTTAATTTATTTATCTCTAAACTACCCATCTCAATCAACCGTTGGATAGAAAGATTTATTTTAATACTCGGTTCGGTACTGATCATTTACCTTACCTGGCAATTAGCGCTCTTAGTATTAGAATCACACGAATACAACGATCTCTCATCTGGCTATATCCCTGTGCCACTTTGGATTGTGCAACTACCTCTAGCGTTAGGGATGGTGACTTTTAGTATTGCGATTATTGACCAAACTTTATGTCACCTATTTTTAGGGCAGATGCTACCAAAATCAGAGGAAGAAGCACTAGCTGAGAGCGAACAAATCGATGTGACCACCACAGACTCATTAGACACGGAGCGTTAATAATGAATGAGATGATGATTGGACTTATTTTACTAGGTGTTTTATTTGCCCTATTAGCCACTGGCTTTTGGGTTGCATTTACACTAATAGCCGTTTCCATTGCGGGAATGGCCCTGATTGGCAATGATAACTTTGGTTTACTATTCGGTACTTCAACCTGGGCATCGGTTTCTGATTGGTCTTTAGCAGCACTGCCTCTGTTTATTTGGATGGGCGAAATACTATTTCGCTCCAACCTATCTAAAGACTTATTTAAAGGCTTAACCCCTTGGTTGACTGGCGTACCCGGCAAACTACTACACGTTAACATTTTAAGTTGCGGTATTTTCGCCGCTGTATCTGGCTCATCAGCGGCAACAGCTGCAACAATAGGGAAGATGACATTACCTGAACTTAAACGTCAGGGATACGATGATAAAATGGCCATCGCTACATTAGCTGGCTCAGGGACATTAGGATTATTAATTCCCCCTTCTATCATTTTAATCGTATACGGCGTAGCCGCTGAAGTGTCTATTGGTCGTTTATTTATGGCTGGCGCCTTGCCTGGCTTGATGCTGGTTATCTTATTTATGGGATATACCGCGTTTTGGTCACATAGAAACGCTGATAAATCACCACAAACTGAGAAAAAATATACTTGGACTGAAAAGTTTTCTTCGCTGTTACGTTTAATTCCTATCGGCGCTCTGATCGTTTTCATCATAGGCTCTATTTATGCAGGATTAACAACTCCAACAGAAGCCGCTGCATTTGGCGTGGTAGGTTCATTAATTTTAGCTGCAAGTAGCCGCTCATTATCAATGAACACCTTTATTGATAGCTTAATGGGCGCCGTTAAAACCTCTTCTATGATCATCTTCATCTTAGTTGGCGCAGCATTCTTAACCATGGCAATGGGATTCATTGGTATACCGCGTATGCTTGCAGAAAACATCGCGTTATTAGAATTATCGCCATATATGCTGCTGTTTATACTAACCGTTATGTTCATCATTCTAGGTTGTTTTTTAGATGGGATTTCAGTGGTGGTATTAACCACGTCAATCGTATTACCTATGGTAATAGAAGCAGGTATCGACCCACTGTGGTTCGGTATTTATATTGTACTGGTCGTAGAAATGTCTCAAATCACACCGCCAGTTGGCTTTAATTTATTCGTTATCCAAAGCTTAACTGGGCGAAATATCCTTTTTGTTGCCAAAGCAGCTTTACCGTTCTTCTTTTTACTGCTCGCTGCTGTACTAATCGTGACAATTTTCCCACAAATAGTTACTTGGCTACCACATACAATGTCTAGAGGTTAACAACATGGTTAAAGAAACCAATAAAAATGAATATGTGCCTATTTTATCGTCTTCGCATTTAGGCGGTGAAAACGCCCAAGAATTAAGTGAGTTTGAATATGGCTTAGTGATGGTCAATAACGCCTTTCAACGTTGGATGCAGTCATGTAGCACCGCCTGTGAGCAACATAACTTAAGTACGTTAGATAACCTCGTGATACATAACATTTACCATCGCGATCGTGCCAAACGTATCACAGATGTTGCTTTTACATTAAATTTAGACGAAAGCCATAACGTTTCATACTCAGTAAGAAAACTGGTTAAAGCTGATATGTTGCAACATGAAAAGCGCGGTAAAGAAACCTACTACAGTGTTACTCCAGCAGGTAAAGAATACTGCATGGAATATGCAAAAGTGCGAGAGAAGTGTTTGATTCAAGCACTTGATCACTTGTCTGTTGATAGCTCACTCAGTGAAGTCGCAAAACTCATGCGTACCCTTTCAGGTGTATACGCTCAGGCTTCTCGAGCAGCTAGCTCTCTATAAATATAAAAGGAAATTTAAATGCTAATTAATTGTGATATGGGTGAAAGTTACGGTACTTGGAAAATCGGTCATGATCAAACCATTATGCCCTTCGTCGACATGGCCAACATTGCCTGCGGTATGCACGCATCAGACCCGAGTGTAATGCTAAAAACAGTTCGCTATGCAAAACAGAACAAGGTGCAAATAGGCGCTCATCCAGGTTACCCAGATTTACAAGGTTTTGGTCGACGCTATATAGAAATGCCAGTAGAAGAGCTGAAAGCCTATGTAATTTACCAATTAGGTGCGTTAAATGGCATCTGCCAAAGCGAAGGCGTGGCAATCAGTTATGTAAAACCACATGGCGCACTGTACAACGCAATGATGAAAAAAGATGAAATCTACATTGCATTACTAGAAGCAATTGCAAGTTATGATATCAACTTGCCATTAATGATTATGGCCGTGCCTGATCATCTTCATTACAGCAAATTAGCAGAGCAATACGGCGTTAAATTGATATTTGAAGCCTTTGTTGACCGTGCTTACTTAAGCAATGGCCGATTAACACCAAGAACCTTACCCGGCGCCTGCCATGAAGATTTAGAGGTAATTTGTGCACAAGCAATGCAGCTTACTGCTGATAACTCAGTAACAAGCATTGAAGGTCAAGAAGTGAAAATTAAGGCCGATACTTTATGTATCCATGGAGACGGTAAACTGGCCGCTGACATTGCCAAAACCTTAAGAGCTAAAATCACAGAATACACAGAGTCAGTTGCATGCAAGTAAAACTGGTCAATGAGAATAGTCTTATCATCTATTTTGCTGACGCTGTAAGCATAGAAACCGCAGATTTTATAAACTATGCCTACCGTCGATTAAATGAAGCGCTGGGTGACGTGATTGAAAGTATTATTCCTTCTTACACGTCGATCCTAGTAAGTTGTAACTCACGCAAAATTGGCTTACAACACTTTTTAAGACGCGTTAACGCCCTAGTCAACACTTTACATGCAAACGACATCACTGATTTTAAGCCTCAGCAGATAGAACTGCCAGTGTACTATGGAGAAGAAGTTGCTTTAGATCATCAAGATATATCGCAACATACCGGATTAGCTTTTTCAGAGATCGTCAAACTCCATACCAGTGAAGCCTACCGTGTGTTTGCCATTGGCTTTGCACCCGGTTTTGCATTTTTAGGTAATGTCTCAGACAAAATAGCCATGCCACGTAAAAAAAGCCCTAGAACCGCTGTTCCCAAGGGCAGTGTTGGCATAGCAGACAGACAAACGGCTGTTTACCCCAACCAATCCCCCGGAGGATGGCAGGTAATAGGACGGACGCCAATTGAATTAATCGATATCACAACCGCTAATCTTAGTAAGTTTTCAATGGGCGACCAAGTAAAATTCAAAGCAATAGATAAACAAACATTTCTAGACATGGGCGGCATTCTTTAAAGGTGGCAATGAATCAATGACATTACGAATCAAACAAGCAGGTGCATTAAGTTTACTACAAGATCTAGGACGCTTTGGTTATCAAGATGTTGGCGTCACCGTAGGCGGTCCAATGGATAACCATGCCTTTTATTGGGCCAACCGGTTACTAGATAACTCCCCAAACGCAACGCAAATTGAAATCACCATGGGCCCTTTTAGCGCGGAATTTGAAAAACCAACCACTTTCTCACTTTGCGGTGCAGATGTTGTCGCTAAATTAAATAATCAAACCATCAGTACTTGGCATTCATGGACAGCCAACAAAGGTGATGTATTAACCATAAGTTTCCCAACATCAGGTTTACGTACCTATTTAGCCATTGCTGGTGGTTTTGATGTGCCTAAAACACTGAATAGCACCAGTACAGTGACTAGAAATCAATTTGGCGGATTAACGCAGCAAGGCGACAAACTAAAAGATAACGACCTTGTACCTTACCAACCTAAACTGATTGGCTATCAGCGTAACGTATCAAAGCAATTTATCCCAGATTATGCCCAGACAATGCGAATAGGCGTACTACCAACCTATCAGTTTAATCAATTCGGCAAGGAAGCGATAGCAACATTGCTAAACGAGGTTTATACCGTTAGCCCTTTAATCGACAGAATGGGTTATCGACTCAGCGGTACACCGATCGAGTTCCCACAACAACAGTTTGTTTCAGAAGGCATTGTACCGGGCTCTATACAAATCCCAGCCAATGGCCAACCGATCGTGCTAATGCGAGACAGACAAACCATTGGTGGTTATCCAAAAATTGGTTGTATATGTAATAGAGACTTAAACTTATTAGCACAGGCCACACCGGGCACAAAAATCCAATTCTTCTTAGAAGATTTATTCGAAGCAGAAGCAGAATTACAACAAGAGCAGCAGTACTTTTATAGCGTTTAAATCACCCATTAATAAGTGCCACAGAGAGTTCTAGTTAAACTTCAAAGTCATTTAAAAAAAATAACTAATTGTAATAATTAAGTTTTACTAAAAAATTCAATAAAACACTTTGCGATACCACTTAGTGGTAGCGCTATGCAGCAAAACTTAGTAGTGCAACTTAACCACATAACTTAAAATGAAACTTAATATTGAACTCAGAGTAAACGTTAAAGAAGATGGAATAAGATAAAAGTGAAACTAGCTGAAGCCAAGAATTTAACAAAGAAAGATTAACAATGAAAAGTTAACAAATAAAAAAGCGCTAGAAAAACTAACGCCCTATTACTATTTTTTTATTAGCCTTTTTTAGTAACTTTTTTAGTAAGCCTAGGCAGACCAACTTTTATAGCGCTAATATTGATAGCACTAAGGTAGTACTAAAAGAGCACTAAAAATAGCACTAGAAATTTGAAGATGAAGACCAAACGCCTGTTAGTTCTAAAGCGTAAATAATACCGATACCAAACATCGGAATAGAGCCATATTTAAGCATGTTCTTCTTCTTGGCTAATATTTCTGGTTCCATTTTATCAGCGTTTCTAATCTTTAAATAACCAAAGCCTTGGCACAAATTATAAATGCCAAGCGCAAAACCCATAATCATCATTATTAAAGGGAACAAATGTGCCTCCGATAGCTCATTAGTAAAACAGTTTATATAAAATACTTCTGTATAACAGCGCGTTACACAAAACAGTTTTATTTATTAAAATTGGACGCGATAGTACCAAAACAAAGCAATTAATCAATCAATAACGCACAAAGCAAAAACCAACGTCCTGATCATGTGAGCAGACAAGGTTTTTCTCAAAAATAAGTGGGAACTTACAAGGCGCTAAATGGAAAAGTATCCAATACTTTCAAGCCAATAGCTCAATATTTTCTATTAAGCAGCAAACTCTTGTAATGCTAATAGCGCCATTTGTGCTTTAGACGATTGAACGAATATATGATCATGATAATAAGCGGCAATTACGTTAGCGCTAATACCCTTTTCAGCCAGCTTATTGGAAACAGCAGCAGTTAAACCAACCGCTTCAAGACTTGAATGAACTGTTAAGGTAATTTGACGAAAAGCACCTTCAAATTGAAGCCCCGCTTTTTCAGCAATTGCTTTCTCTAATACTAAAGTTAACCCTTCCGCTTCGATAAAAGTGGCAACAGGATTAAGTGAAACGTAATCTACTAATTCACCAGTAACCGTACAAAACACATACTCAGGCTCAAGCAACGCAGGTTGCATCGACTTTAACAATTCATCTAACTCTGTAATACCAGACATAATCACCCTATAAACTTTGCAAAGACATTAATCACTCACGTGCAGATTAATTTACACCGTGTCACCCACTTTAAAACCATTGGCGAAGTAAGTATGTAATGAATTTAAAGGGTAATCACCCCAAAAAATAATAGAAGTCAAAAGTAGAATTTTCTCGTATGCTTT
>NZ_JBAKAZ010000029.1:0-39711 GCF_038155185.1 Psychromonas aquatilis | reverse complement strand
TCATTTTTCCTGCGCAAAATTTAGATCACTTATTTAATATAATTGGTATAATTAATGTTTTTAAATAAATATAGGCAATAAAAAAGGCAACCTTTAAGGTTGCCTTTTATTAATAAGCCAACTGGTTAATTAAGCCATTTTTTCTACTAGCTCAACCGCTTGACCAATATATGACGCTGGTGTCATTGCTTTTAGTTCAACTTTAACCGCTTCTGGTAGCTCAAGTGTATCGATAAACTCACTCATTCCAGGACCATCTACACGTTTACCACGTGTTAGCTCTTTAAGTTTCTCGTATGGTTTTTCGATTGCGTAACGACGCATTACCGTTTGGATAGGCTCAGCTAATACTTCCCAGTTTGAATCTAAGTCTTTCAGCATGTTTTCTTCGTTTGCTTCAAGTTTACTGATACCTTTTAAGCTTGCTTCATAAGCGATAACAGAGTAACCGATAGCAACACCAAGGTTACGTAATACAGTTGAATCTGTTAAGTCACGTTGCCAGCGAGAAACAGGTAGTTTAGCCGCTAGGTGATCAAAGATAGCATTGGCTAATCCTAAGTTACCTTCAGAGTTTTCAAAGTCAATTGGGTTAACTTTATGTGGCATAGTTGAAGAGCCAATTTCACCAGCAATAGTCTTTTGTTTGAAGTGACCAAGGCAAATATAACCCCAGATATCACGGTCAAAGTCTAATAGAATAGTATTGAAACGCGCAATCGCATCAAATAACTCAGCAATGTAATCGTGTGGTTCAATTTGTGTTGTGAACGGGTTAAATGTAACACCTAGGCTTGTTACAAATTCTTCCGCAAAACCCTGCCAGTTAACTTCTGGGTATGCACTTAGGTGAGCATTGTAGTTACCTACAGCGCCATTTGTTTTACCTAGTTGCTCTGTTGCTTCGATTTGCTTAACTTGACGTTGTAGACGTGCAACTACGTTTGCCATTTCTTTACCTAGTGTAGTAGGTGAAGCTGGCTGACCATGTGTACGAGACATCATTGGCATTGTTTTGTATTCGATTGCTTTTTCTTTGATCGCATCAACAATACGGTTGCAGTAAGGTAAAATTACGTCTTTTTTTGCTGTAGAAAGCATTAAAGCGTGAGATAAGTTATTGATATCTTCTGAAGTACAAGCAAAGTGGATAAATTCAGAAACAGCATTAAGTTCTGCAACATCAGCTACTTTCTCTTTTAAGAAGTATTCAACTGCTTTTACATCGTGGTTAGTTGTTGCTTCAATATCTTTAACGCGTTGAGCATCAGCTTCACTGAAGTTAGCTACAATTGCATCAAGGTGTGCGTTTGCTTCAGCAGAGAAAGCTGGAACTTCTGCAATACCGTCAGTTTTTGCTAGTTTTTGTAACCAGCGCACTTCAACTTGTACGCGAAATTTGATTAAACCAAATTCACTAAAAATATCGCGTAAAATTGCAGTTTTGCTACCGTAACGGCCGTCAACTGGTGATACAGCTGTTAGTCCTGAAAGTTCCATTTGTTGCTCCTAATTAGGTTGTTTAAATAGTTTCTTTGCTTCCTAGTGGAAACCTTATATCAGCGATTAAGCGCGTAATAAATTTTGTTTTGTTTGAGCTACTAAAGCACCGCGTGATAATAATAATTGGCGACGCTTACCACCGATTTGGCGCCATAATACAGTCGCACGTACACCGGCTAATAATAAAGCGCGAATTTTATGCTGAGTTTGCTCTTGTTGCAAGTAAGCTGGGTTACCATTTACTTGAATTTTAGGGCCAAGGTTACTAATTAAATCCCTATAAATTGAATCTAAGTTACTTAATACACTACTATCATCAATCTCAAAGTGGGCAAGTTGACGATTTACTTGGTTAATACGTTCACCTAATAAATTTAATGTCCCAGCATTAGAGGATAATTTACGCTCTAAAGCTATTAAGCCTGCAACGTAACGAGTGACTTGCACATTACGCGTATTATTTTCATTGCCTAGTTGAGCAATAGCGGTTTTATAACCTAGTTTTAATGATTCATGGCCACCAAAAGTTGCAAGTGGTGAAGCGCTATCTGTACGTACAATTGATTGTAAGCTTGCATTAAATGCAACTGTGTCAGGACAACTTCCTGTTGTCGCAATTTTATCAACTAAATAAGCAGCTTGGCACATTGCCGAAAAGGCAATACTTCGAGATTCTAAATTATGGAATGACATGTTTTAAATACACTTCTCGGTTGAATGAATCGAGAGGTTTGCTTTCAACAAACCTCTAAGCTTAATTGTCTTATTGTGGGCGTTATTTTTGTAAGTGCTGTTCGATAATAGCGCCACCTAAACAAACTTCATCCATATAAAATACAGCTGACTGTCCAGGCGTTACGGCTGCCTGTGGTTCATCGAAAATCACCTCTAACGTGTCATCGTCAATAGGATTAACAGTACATGCAATATCTGTTTGGCGGTAGCGTGTTTTAACCGTACATTTAAAGCTTTCTTTTTTGGCTGTTCTATCTACCCAATCACATTTTTTAGCGATTAAACCATAAGAGAATAGAGCAGGGTGATCAGCACCTTGTGCAACTAATAAACGGTTATTTTCCATGTCTTTACCCACTACATACCATGGATTTTCATTTGAGTTTTGTAAGCCGCCTATCCCTAACCCTTTACGTTGTCCTAAGGTGTGGTACATCAAACCTTGATGTTGACCAATTACTTCATTGTCAGGTGTAACAATATCGCCAGGTTGAGCTGGTAAGTAAGTTTGTAAGAAATCAGTGAATTTACGTTCACCAATAAAACAAATTCCAGTACTGTCTTTTTTATTGTGCGTTACTAAATCTTGTTCTTCAGCAATACGACGTACTTCAGGTTTTTCTAATTCACCTACTGGGAATAGCGTTTGTGCGATTTGCTCGCCACCAACGGCATATAAAAAGTAGCTCTGATCTTTGTTGCTATCTAAACCACGTAAAAGTTGTGCTTTACCATCGATATCTCGACGACGGCAATAGTGCCCTGTTGCAATAAAGTCTGCTCCTAAATCTTCAGCAGCAAATTCTAAAAAAGCTTTAAACTTAATTTCTTTATTACACATGATATCTGGGTTTGGGGTACGGCCTGCTTTGTATTCTTCTAAAAAATGTTCAAATACATTATCCCAATACTCAGCTGCAAAATTGATAGTGTGTAATTTTATGCCTAATTTATCACAAACTGCTTGAGCATCCTGGAGATCTTGAGCTGCAGAGCAATACTCATCAGTATCGTCTTCTTCCCAGTTCTTCATGAATAAGCCTTCTACCTGATAGCCTTGCTGCTGTAATAAATAAGCAGATACTGAGGAATCAACACCACCGGATATTCCGACGATTACTTTAGTCTGGCTATTGTCTTTCATAAATTTTTCTCCAACGAATTCAGCGCAATATTTTAACAGAATTTAATGCCAATTAAACTAATTATGTGAGGGCGATGCTTGAAGTTTTAAAGTCAGTAAGGTGCAAATGACGAGGAGAGCAGGTGAGATTGTTCTATTGATGCCTGTTGGCGCTGATTTAAGTCTTAACTAAACAAGGTTTAGCTAAGACTGGATAGTAGGTGTTGTCAGGCGATTAAGCAGTAAGTGATAAGGTATTTACGCCTCATCTGCTCATAAACAAGCGACAACAACAGGGTGCTGTTCGAGCTGTATTATCTGAGAGTTGACATTAAATACATTTTTAATTAATACTTGATCAATGATTCTACTCGGCTCACCGTAAGCAAATAAATTATTATTATGTAACGCTGCTACTTTATCTGAATATTGAATCGCTAAATTTAAATCGTGTATCACCATTAATGCATAGGCATTGTGCTCACGCGTATAGCTTTTTACATATTCTAATAGCATAAATTGATTGTGCATATCCAATGCTGACGTTGGCTCATCTAAAATCAACACGCTAGGTTGGTTGACAACCGCTTGTGCGAGTCCGACCAGCTGGCTCTCGCCCCCGGACAGTTCACTGCATATTTTATTGGCGAGATGAAAAATACCAATTTTATCCAATAGAGTGAGTGCTTTTTCTGCACTTTTGGCTTTGGTAAATAAGCTATTAGCGTCAACATGCATGGTGGTGATCAGCAACTCGATAACCGTAATATTTGCTGACACGCGATGATCTTGTGGTAAATAACCAATGTCATTTAGCGTCAGTGGTTTTGCATTTAAGGTAATGCTATCGGCATTTGGTCGAATACGCTTAGTCATTTGTTTAAGAAGGGTGGATTTACCTGCACCATTTTTGCCAATCAATGATACCATTTCACCTGGGTAGATGGTGGGAATACTCATATTATCTAAAATAATATCGTTGCCAAATGCCACGGAAAGTTGATTAATATTAAGCGCCATTAGAATTTTCCACCTTTTTTAATAATTAAAAAGATAAAGAAAGGTACGCCCACAGCAGACATCATCACGGTTAACGGTAAAATAATACCTGGCATAACCGACTTACTAGCAATAGACGCAAGTTCTACTAATACTGCCCCGAGCAGAAATGAAGCTGGTAGGAAGAAACGTTGATCTTCACCAAGAATCATTCGAGCGATATGTGGGCCAACTAGGCCTACAAATCCAATCGCACCAACAAATGAAACGGATAATGAAGTGATTAAAGACACGAGTAATAATGTTTTTATACGTAATTGTTTTACATTAATACCCATTGATTCAGCACGCTCTAATCCTACTTTTAGAGAAGATAGTTTCCAAGCGTCTTTCATCATAATGGCCATGACAATTGGTAGTAAAATCGCTAACGTTGTAATTTTTCCCCAACTACCTCTGTCTAATGAGCCCATTTGCCAGAAAATCAATGTCTGTAACTGTGTCTCAGTGGCGATATATTGCATCATGGTTAACATGCCATCATAAGCAAACATAGTAGCCACGCCAAATAGCATAACACCTTCAATTGAGATCCGCTTAATTGATGAGATGCCTGCGATCATAAAGGTGGTGAGCATGCACATGACAAAAGCCATGCTGGCAATCTGATATTCTTCAGGAATATAAGGAATTGAAACAATATGGGTAATAACTAATGAAGCGCCAAATCCCGCTGAAGCAGATACACCGAATGTATAAGGGTCTGCTAACGGGTTATTGAGCGTTGTTTGCATTTGTGCGCCGGCAATTGCCAGCGCTCCTCCAACAAATGGTGCCATCAGCGACATCGGCATACGAATATCCCAAATAATTGTTTGAGTCACAATATCACTGGATGCAGGATTAAAAACACCACTGATTACCTGTCCGAGTGTAAGGCCGTGAGAGCCAATCAGAACATCTGCTATCAATCCTATTAAACTTAAAAAAAAGAGCACAACCAGCGCCACTTTTTTCTTTTTAAGGCGTGAATGATGTATTGTTAGCGCATCAGTCAAGTGGTTTGTTTTGCTTTCTTCTTTTACAGAGCCTTGCTCAATGAAGGCACTGTCAGAAAGCGTCATGCTTTGCTTCATTAGTGCATTACCTGTGCGTTATTCTGGCCAAATTTTCCTGATAGTGTACGACCAGCAAAACGTTGGTTCATCTCTTCAAAGGTTTGCTCTGGGTTGAGGTCTTTAAATAAAGCAGGGTGGATCCATTTAGCAAAATATTCAATAGCCACTAGGTTGTATGGTGAATTATAAAAAGGCATGTATATCGAGTAGATATTATTAGACTGGTAGGCATTAGTTGCTTTTAACCAGCTTCTATCCATTAACTTAGTTGTCGATTTTTTGATTTGTTCAGGATCTAGCGGCGCGTAACCTAAAGGGATACCTGACGTTGGGTTGCCTTCTTTATCTAACCAACCTGTTGTTTGCATAATGTAAATATCTGGTTGTGCTACTAATACACTTTCTGGCGACATTTGCCCTGTTAATGCCCCTTTTAATGGTTTATCTGCGACATTGTTGGCTTTTAATAATGGGATATAAGCGCCCATATTGCCATCAGAAAAGGTACGGCAACATGATTCGTTATAACCAGCAGCACGTTCAATAAAGACATTTTTATTTGTTTGCTCTGCTGGTAGGGTATTCACAGCGTCGGTTAAACGTTTTAGATGGGCTTGATAGTATTCTGCAAAACGTTGGCCTTGTTCTTTTTTACCGAGCGCCGTTGCTAAAGAGGTCACTGATTTCACTGTATTTTCTACAGGATGCTCTCGAAAATCGATTGCAACAACTTTAATGCCTGCTTTGTCTAGCTTTTTCAATAAGCCTTTGTCTTGTGCAAGCTTAATATTAGAAAGATCAACAACAAATAAGTCGGGTTTATTTTGCATGTTGATAAATTTTTCTGCATCAAACTCACCTGACTTTATTTTACCTATCGTTGTTATATCTTTAAGGCTTGGGTACTTTTTAATATAACTTGCATACATGCTAGGAGCAGATGCACGCATATCGTCACGCCAAGCGACCAAGTGTTTAGCGGCATCTTGCTGGTAAATAATCTCTAATAATGAAAATACGCGGCCTGTAGAGAGTGCTATATTTTGAGGTTCTTTTTCAATAGTGACGGTACGTCCTGCAATGTCGGTTATTGTTACTGGAAATGTACTGGCAAAACTCGGCAGAGTGACAAAAGAAATGGCGAATATAACAACAGAGGTGATATTACGAATGAGATTGAAACCTTTCATATCTGAGAACCTTTTATTTTAAGAAGAAATGGGGAAATGTATAAACAAGCCAAGAATGGTAATACTTATCATTATCGCTGTAAAATTATTTATATTTATTTTATTTCTCATTTAATAAATGCAGGGAATGATTTAATGAAATTAAGTGTTGCTAAGCTATTTTCTGATGTTGTTTAAGAATTGGTAGCATTATTTATTCGTTGGAGATTAATATCTTTGATTTTACGTAATCATTAATTGATTTAGACGTCTAGATGGCTTAGACTGCGCTCGTAATTATGATTTAGGCTGTAAAATAAGCCTATCCATAACAGTCATTCAATTTCAGGAAATCTGATGATAGAAATAAAAAATGTTAATAAAGTGTTTTATCAAGGGAATAAGCCCATTAATGCACTTTCAGATATCAATTTAAGTATTGAGCAAGGCCGTATTTTTGGCGTTATTGGTTCATCAGGTGCTGGTAAAAGTACATTGATTCGTTGTGTTAATTTATTAGAGCGCCCCACTGATGGGGAAGTGCTATTAGATGGCGTTGATTTAACTAAGCTATCTGAGCAAGACTTGACTCAAACTCGCCGTAAGATTGGCATGATCTTTCAGCATTTTAATCTATTATCATCACGTACAGTATTTAATAATGTGGCGTTACCGTTAGAGCTTGCGGGTGTTAGTAAAAGTAAAATAAAGACTAAGGTTGAGGAGTTATTAGCATTAGTTGGATTGGCTGAAAAGCGTGATGTTTATCCTGCTAACTTAAGTGGCGGGCAAAAACAACGTGTTGCGATCGCCCGTGCTTTGGCATCTGACCCTAAAGTTTTATTGTGTGATGAAGCGACGAGTGCACTGGATCCTGCAACAACAATTTCGATTTTAGAATTACTTCGTAAAATTAATAAAGAGTTAAATTTAACTATTTTATTAATTACCCATGAAATGGCTGTTGTAAAAGGGATTTGTGAAGAGGTTGCTATCATTGGTGGTGGTCGATTAGTTGAAACAGGTTTAGTAGGGGATATTTTTGCCCATCCTAAAACTGAGCTTGCTCGTGACTTTATTCGTTCAACATTAGATCTTTCTATTCCTGCTGATTATGCTGAACGCTTACAAGCAGCACCTAGTGAAAATAGTTATCCGTTGATTCGACTTGAGTTTACAGGTGATTCTGTTGATACACCTGTGATTAGCCATGTTGCTAGAGAATTTAATATTGATATTAGTATTTTAAGCTCGAATATGGACTATGTCGGTGGAGTGAAATTTGGTTTGATGTTAGCAGAATTTATTGGCCCTAGTGAATGTGCAGATAGAGCTATTCAATATTTAAAAGAACAAAAAATAGAGTTAGAGGTGTTAGGTTATGTCTGTTAATACTGTGTTTACATGGTGGGCTGAGAATACTCGCCTAATTGAATTATTGGTGAGCTCTTTATGGGAAACACTGGTAATGGTATTTACCTCTGGTTTAATCGGCTTTGCTGTTGGTATTCCATTAGGTGTATTGTTACACCTTAGTAAGAAGAATGGCTTATTAGAAAACACTGCGCTTAATAAAATATTAGGTGTTGTCGTTAATATAGGGCGCTCTATTCCTTTTATTATCTTATTAGTAGCGTTAATTCCAGTTACTCGTTTTATCGTCGGGTCATCTATTGGTACGGCCGCTGCGATTGTACCATTAACAATTGGCGCAATTCCTTTCATCGCTCGCTTAGTTGAAGGTGCTTTATTAGAAGTCCCTGCGGGGTTAGTGGAAGCGGCTCAAGCAATGGGCGCGAAACCGATTCAGATAATTAAAAAAGTATTATTACCAGAAGCATTACCGGGCATTATCAATGCAGCAACCATCACTTTAGTGACGCTAGTAGGTTATTCTGCAATGGCTGGTACTGTTGGCGGTGGTGGTTTAGGCGATGTAGGTATTCGTTATGGATATCAGCGTTTTGACCCTGTGGTAATGATGATTACGATCGTTATTTTGGTGATTTTAGTACAGCTTATTCAGTCAATTGGTGATTACTTAGTTAAACGTGTTGATCATCGTTAAAAATTTCATTTTATTTATCAATTATTTATAGGAAGAAAATATGAATTTTAATCTTAAAAAAGTATTAACTGTTGTTGGCTTAGCCTCAACTGTCGCATTAGCTGGGTGTGGTGAAAAAGAAGCACCTGTTGTTGAAAATGAAGCGCCAAATAATACCCTTACTGTAGGTGTTATCGCAGGTGCTGAAGCACAAGTTGCAGAAGTGGCTGCAAAAATTGCAAAAGAAAAATACGACCTTGATGTCGAGTTAGTGATTTTTTCTGATTACATCACACCTAATGCTGCATTAGACGAAGGCTCTGTTGATGCGAATGCATTCCAACATAAACCATACCTAGATCAGCAAGTCGCTGACCGTGGTTATAAATTTGCTATTGCAGGTAACACTTTTGTTTACCCAATTGCTGGTTATTCAAGTAAAATTAAATCACTGGATGAGCTAAAAGAAGGTGATAAAATTGCAGTACCAAGTGATCCAACTAACTTAGGTCGCTCTCTAATCTTGTTAGAGAAACAAGGGCTATTAACACTTAAAGAAGGTGTTGGTTTACAAGCGACTGTATTAGATATCGTAAGCAGTGAGAAAAACTTAAATATTATTGAATTAGAAGCGGCACAATTACCACGTTCATTAGATGATGTGAGCCTTGCTATTATCAATACAACTTATGCAAGCTCTATCAACTTATCTCCAGAAAAAGACGGTTTATTTGTTGAAGATAAAGAATCACCATACGTTAACTTAGTGGTTGCGCGTGAAGATAATGTTCAGTCTGAAGCTGTACAAAACTTTATCAAAGCATATCAAACAGATGAAGTTTACCAAGCAGCATTAGAAATCTTTAATGGTGGTGTTGTTAAAGGTTGGTAATTCCTTTTTCATAATATAATGCGTATTACATAAAGGTATTAAACATTGTTTAATACCTTTTTTTATACATTTTAAAAACATACCATGCCCGCAATTACTTAATCTTTTATTACCCACCTTCGTTATAAAGTTTATAATTATGCAGAGATTTTGAGCTATTTTTATTTTAATTATTAATGTGCTTTAATTTTTCGTACAAATTACTATTAGAGACTTGTATTATTAAGGTTAACTGGTACGGTTCAAAATAGGCTAACACTACTTTATACAGTTTGTTCCCATTATTATGCTTTCCTAAAGGACTAAAAAATGAAGCTAAATTCAATTCTTAAGAGTACTCTTCTTGCCGCTGCTGTCATTTCTGGCAGTATTCAAGCAAAACCTGTTTATGTTGCAACGACTGCTATTGTTGAACACCCTGCTTTAGATGCTGTTCGTGACGGTGTTAAAGAAGTGTTAGAAGAAAATGGTTATAGCGGCGATGATTTAAAATTCACTTATGAAAGTGCTCAAGGCCAGCCAGCTATTGCCGCACAAATCGCTCGTAAATTAGTTGGTGATCAACCTGATGTGATTGTGGCTATTGCGACACCTTCAGCGCAAGCTGCTGTAAGTGTAAGTAAAAATATTCCAGTTGTATTCTCTGCTGTTACCGACCCTATTGGCGCTAAATTAGTACCGACATTAGCGCAACCTGGTGGTAATGTGACAGGTTTATCGGATATGGTTAATGTGAAGCAACATCTGGCTTTAATTAAAGAATTTATTCCTGATTTAAAAGCAGTTGGTGTGCCATATAATCCAGGTGAAGCGAATTCAGTATCAAGTGTTGCTGCTTTAAAAGAAGCGGCATCTGAAATGGGTATTGAAATAGTTGAAGCGGCTGCGCCTAAATCTTCAGATGTTATGGTTGCAACTAAGCAATTAGTGGGCAAGGTACAAGCTATCTACTGCCCAATCGATAACACTATTATTAGTGCTGCAGAATCAGTTATTAAGGTAGGTATCGATGCACAAATACCAGTGTTTGCTGGTGATACCGATACTGTTGCTCGTGGTGCTGTTGCCGCTGTTGGTTATAACTACTTTGACCTAGGTCGTCAAACTGGTGAGCTTGTAGTGAGTATTTTAAACGGTGAAAACGCAGGTAATATCGATGTCAAAATGGCTGAAGGTACTGACTTGTTCGTTAATCCTAAAATGGCTGCACGTATGGGTGTAGAAGTTCCAACAACAGTACTTGATCGTGCTACTCAAATTATTAAATAAGAAGTTTATATAAATGTCACTTTTTTCTTTTATGGGTACCTTAGAACTAGGCTTGATTTATGGCCTAGTTGCTATCGGTGTTTACCTAACTTTTCGTATCTTAGATTTTCCAGACCTTACCGTTGACGGTAGCTTTACACTTGGAGCTGCTGTAACAGCAACGCTCATTGTAATGGGTGTTAACGTTTTCTTAGCTACGCTAATCGGTACTTTAGCTGCCGCTTGTGCAGGGTTAGTAACGGCATGGTTGAATTTACGTTTTAATATCTTGCATCTACTGGCCAGTATTTTAACCATGACTGCACTTTATACGATAAATCTTCGTGTGATGGGTAAACCGAATGTGGCACTTATCATGGAGCCAACTATTTTAACGCCATTCGAAGGCCTATTTGGCTTACCTGATATGTATATGCGCGTTATATTTGTCGCAGTGTGTGCTGTTGTTGGTGGTTTGTTGGTTGCTTGGTTCTTACGCACTCAATACGGTCTGGCAATGCGTGCTGTTGGTTCAAATAAACGTATGGCACAAGCCAATGGTATTGTTGTAAAACAAAAGGTTTACGCTGGGCTAGCTTTGTCTAATGGCTTAGTGGGTTTAGCCGGCGCTTTATTTGCTCAAACCAACGGTTTTGCTGATTCAACCATGGGGATTGGTACGATCGTTGTTGGTTTAGCTGCTGTGATTATTGGCCAGTCTTTATTTGCAAGCCGTTCTATGTATGTGATTGTTTTAAGCTGCATTGTCGGTTCTGTATTATACCGTTTAGCGGTTTCTTTAGCGCTTAATGCTGATTTTATTGGTTTTAGTGCATCGGATTTAAACTTGATCACGGCAGTACTAGTTGCCTTGGCATTGATCTTTCCTAAACTGCGTAATGAATGGAAAGCAAAACAAGCAGCGAGGAATGAAGCATGATTAGTTGTGAAGGGCTACACGTTACCTTTAACCGAGGTTTACCAACAGAGAAACTAGCAATACGTGGTATTGATTTAACTATCCCAATGGGTGAGTTTGTGACTGTTATCGGCTCTAACGGGGCAGGTAAATCGACTTTACTCAATACCATTGCTGGTGACATTAAAAGCACTAAAGGTAAAATTCTTTTTGGTGATAGAGATGTGACTAAATTACCTGCAACAGGAAGAACAGCTGATATTGCCCGTGTTTTTCAAGACCCATTAGCCGGCACTTGTGGTGATTTGACCGTTGAAGAAAATATGGCGCTTGCCTATGGCCGTGGACAGCGAGGAAGACTCTCTTCTGCGTTGAACAGTAAAATGCGTAATATCTTTCGTGAGCAGTTAAGCCGTTTGAATCTTGGGCTTGAAAACCGTCTTGAAAGCCAAATGGGACTATTATCAGGGGGACAGCGTCAATCGGTTAGTTTGTTGATGTCTGCACTGCAACCTAGCTCGATTTTACTACTTGATGAGCATACGGCTGCACTTGACCCTAAGACGGCTGCTTTGATTATGGATATTACTTCACAAATTATTACAGAGAAGCAATTAACCGTGATGATGGTGACTCATTCAATGCGTCAAGCCTTGGATCATGGTTCGCGTACAATCATGTTGCATGAAGGTAAAATCATCTTTGATTTATCAGGGACAGAACGTGCCGGGTATGAAGTTAAAGATTTACTTAACTTATTCGCTCAGGCTAAAAATGACGGTGAAGAGTTAGATGATGATAAGTTATTGTTAGGCGCTTAAAGTCTGACATCTGATTTCATCTTAAAAAGAGCCGAGAGGCTCTTTAGACTAAAACTAAAGTGTATATTTAGGTGAATGGTTACAAATAATATTATCTGATTGTTACACCAAATAAAACCTACTTTTGAGTGGGTTTTTTTATATCTATAATTTCTAACACCCTTTCTTATTGTCTGGTGGATATAATCAAATTTAAAATATCTATCATTTAGTGCAGAACCTTCTGAGCATAATACATACGACTTAAATGTAAGTGCATAGGTTTTGCAAAATATCTAAGGCTTCATTGGCTTTACTGGGTGATTTAGGCTTTAGTTTGTTTGGTATTTTGCCTTAAAAACCTTTATAACTGAGTATCTGCTTATAACATGAATGAAATAACCTATCAAAAGGCGTAATTGATTTGTACGTCCTCTCAAAAAACAAAAGTAACCCAAAATGGCGGTTATTTTATTAACCTGTTATATTTATATTACTATTTAATTTTAAAGTTTTTACTAAAAGAGTTAGTCAATGAAAATTAATAATTTAGGTTTATTTAGTGATGCATTAGGAAATGAGTATGAAGTTCTAGAACAGGTAACACAAATAACAAACAAACCGAATTCTAAACCTTTCGATGGTTTCAAAGCTTATGAAACTACTTGTGGAATCCCTGTAAATGTTAGAAAAGATGGCGCCTTTGTTACTTGGGAAGATATTGTTTTACACCCTGTAAATTGATGGGAAAGTATTTGGTTTATTGCGTTTAAAGCAATCACTAAACCAATGTATTAAGGCAGTTACGGGAAACACCTTTGGTTTGCTCGTTACTCAGGAAAAATAGTGGAGTATGTGTATGGCAATTATTGAAAAAAGAGAAGATGAAATAAAGATAAAATTATATCTAGACTCTAAGGAGGCTTATAAACATATGATTCATGCTTTTCATATAGCAGATCTTAGAGTTACATCGGAAGATGAGCATAACTTTAGTGCGATTGCTGAAAGCTCTAAGTTAAAGTCTTTAGTTAAGAACTCATATGGCGAGGTCGTAACTTTTATTATTAAAGAAACAGAAAGTAATAATTATTGTTTCGTTACTTTATCTTCAAAAGGAAAGTCACCTTTAGGTGGTTATTCACATAAGTCTATATTTACAAATATAGAAAACACCCTAAAAAGAGAGCTTGGTGCTGATATGGTTGAGCTAACTTTGCAGGATGTAGGTTCTTATATCGAAGAAGAAACTTTATTTGAAATTTTAATTGAAAATATAGATAGGCAAACCATTAGAAAGTTAGCAGAAAAAAACTCTGGGGAATTACAAGACATCGTAAATGCAGGCGGTAATGTTTATCAAGTATCTTTAGAGCAGCAAGATAAATTAACTGACTTTGCAGAGAGGTTAAGTGAAAAAGACGCTGCTAAGTTTTTAACTATATATAATGAAGAGTTAGGCGCCTGTTCAAATAAAAGGGTCGATGATCTAAATATAGAACTACAAACTGAACAACAAAACAATCAAGCTGTGGGAATGGTTATAAGTATTATTTTTATTATAGGGATAATGTTTTTTATCTTTAGGTAAACCTTGTGTTTACATCTAAGAATAACTTAGTGGCAAAGTTTAATAATATTCGTTAGTTATTCTTTCTTGTTAAGGTACCTAAGCAGGGGTATATTCTTCTTTGTGAAGTGAAAGTATATCTTTTAGCTGTTATATATAAGATACTTTACGAGCAGTTCTTCTTTTGCAACATATTTTCATTTACTTTTAAAGTTTCGGGGTCACCAACTCCGATTGTCGCTTGGTAAGCGGCTAAAGGGCGCTCCGTGGTACGGACAGGTATCTCCGTGAGTTTCTGTAAAGGCGTCTGTTGAGCAATCTCCCATACTAGTTAGGGGGAGCTCAACCGCATTGCACTGCGGTATATAAAAAACGAATCTTTAACGATTCAACCGGTTGAGTCTTTTAAGTGGGTTTATACCATGAAAATTTCTCTTAACCTTGAAGTTAAAATTGATTTAGCGGAAGTCATAACAGCCTTTACAGGTTTGTGTTTTACTATTGCAAATATCATTTCTTACTTCTTTTAAAAGTCCGAAGTGGCTGGCGGCAGTCACCACTTCGGCATCTACATATATAAATTGGCAAATAAAGTGCTAATGCTGGGAGTTTCAATGGGTATATTAAACAAACTATTTGGACGAGCTAATCCATCTTTGAATAAATCAGATGGTAGGGTAAAAACTTCTGGTGAGCGAATAACTGAATTGACAGGCGGTGCAAATTTAGTTGATGGAAAGCAGACTTGGGAGTTAGCTCAGGATAAAAAAGATGATATCGAATGTATGAAAAGATGTTGTCAAGCCGAGCTGGATACAATGGAAAAGGCAGATGAGGTACCCGCTCCATTTTATTTTGAAAGAGTGGCGATTCTTTCAAAAAAGCTTAAGGATTATGAGCAAGAGGTTTTTTATTGCGAGCTCTATATAAATACTGTTAATAAATTTTATGTTAAACATGGGACAAGTAAATACGCTGATGTTAGAAAAGGTCCTACATACAAAGCAATTACAAAAAGGTTGCCAAAAGCTAAAGCGATGCTTGTAAAAATAAGCCCTTAGGGTGAATGGTAATTGTTTTTTATAACTAGGTCTAGCTATTTAAATAATAAGCTTCTTTGTAGTTTCCCTTCCTTCTATTTGTCAGGTTATTAATTAATATTGAGCTCTTGCTTAGTAAAATTAAGTTGTAAGTATATATAACTTTATGTGCTACCGAGGTTGGTCGGTAATTAATTATTAAACATTTACAGTTCGCCTTCAAAGGTTTTTAGTACTCATTGAGTATGGCCGTCACCCCATATAGATTAAATAAGGTGAAAATACCGAGAGGCTCTTTTTTGTTTTTAGAGAATGTGAACACAAGGCAAGATTAGTTAGTACCTAAGTTATATTAATAGGGCGTTATTATTCTGGGTAAAGTGAAAATGTTGTTGAGGAGTGATCACTTCTGGTAAAGGGACATCCCAGGCTTGAGTCGCTAAACTATCAACATATTGGCAGTCATGTGCAAACCCGATAGGGTAGGGACCTACTTGCTCAGTAAACCAAGGAGTTAATAATCGGTCATAGTAACCGCCACCCATTCCCATCCGATTACCATACTGATCAAAAGCCACCAGCGGGGTTAAAATAACATCTAAGTCATTACTACCACAACTATTCAAATAACCTGTCCCTGACTGTGTTTTGATTAATGCAGGCTCTTCAATTCCATAGCTGTTTTTGATGATTTCAGTGGTCTCTTTGTATGCCAAAAATAATAGTTTACCTTTTTTATCAGGATCGATGACAGGCACATAAATACTTTTTTGTTGCTGCCAACACCAATCAATAAATGGCATGAGATCCAGTTCACCATCATAAGCTAACGTCAACGAGAGTGATTTTGCTTGTAAAATTTTAGGGTGTTTAATTAAACGTGAAAGCACTTTATCTGTGGCTTGTTGCTGCTGTTGTGCTGATAGATTATTTCGTTTTGTACGAATTTCTTGGCGAAGTTTTTTTTGTTCTAATGCAATGTCGTTAGGCATTATATTATCCAATTTCCAGTGAGGTGAAATACTGATTAATAGGTGACATAAAAAGGAGAGAGGTTGTATGAAAGAATAGATAACCCAAGGATACCGCTATTGACTGTGACCTTGAACCCGAAGGTCAAGGTTGGTGTATCAATGTCTACCGCAGGTTTCTCGATACAAGTCGAGTTTACACAAAAGTATCCAAAACAATTCACCAGGGTAATGCTTATCGGCTCAGGGACTTAGTCAAGATTAACGTGTACCCGAGGGTTGAATAAACTGTACCTATATTTTTCACGATTTAAAAGGTTTTTGATCAAAAAAATGGATATTTCTTTGCGTATGTAGAATTTTTAAACACAATACTAATTACTGTTCATCAAGCCAGTTAAGTCGAATAATTAGTATTGTTGATAGGTATGATTTTCTGGGAATTGAATTAAAAATTTTATCCGTTATTTTTTATTTGGGTCTACCTTGGTATTCGTTAAAGCCCCATTGATCGCATCTTGTAATTGCTGAATGCGTTTATTGAGTTTATCAGTCTGTGCTTTATTTTCTTCTTGTATGGTGTTTAATTGGTGACGATAGTTTAAAGCAGCCATTGCCACTAATTGTTCACTACGTAGCGAACGAGTGCTATTGCGCATCTCTTGTAAGTGTTCATTAACTTGTTCTACTGTGTTTAATAAGCTTTGTTGCTCATTTTCAGGGCAGCTTATTTTATATTGCTGGCCTAAAATTGTGATGTCTAGCTGTGCCATAATGCCCCCGTTAGTCTTGCTGATATAAGGGAGTCAATGCATTCCCTAAAATAAATCTATTACCATCCGCGAACTATATCGACCTAGCTATCAACTTTCAAGTACTTACTGGCGACGAGATCTTCTGGATGATAGAATAACTGCTCTATTTTAGCTTATTAAGAGTATCGAAATGAATTCTTCTGTTTTACCTAATTTTGATAAGATATCGCAAGCCCTTGAAGCGGCTGATTTATTCACGAACGCTGCAGAAACTCACGGTGTGTTATCAGGCTTTGTTTGTGGTGGTATCAAACTTGAAGATAATAGTTGGCAGCCTTTATTTAATGATGTCGTCAATGAGGGAATGGGATTGCCACATTCCGTAAAAAACTTAATCTCAGAAATCTACTCCGATGTCGTTAAACAATGCTCTGATGATGGATTGGGGTTTAATCTACTATTACCTGACGATGAAAAGCCTTTAGATGAGCGTGCAGAAGCGATGGCACAATGGTCTCAAGGTTTTTTAGTTGGTTTTGGCATGGTACAACAATCATTGAATCAAGCGCCTGATGACGTTCAAGAGGTGATAAGAGATATTCGAGATATTTCCCAATTATCGTTAGACTTTGAACAGGAAGATGAAGAGTCTGAAATTGCTTTCTCTGAAATTGTTGAATACCTTCGTGTCAGCGCGATGCTGTGTTTTAATCATTTCTCTCGCCATATCTCATCTACTGTTTCTAATACTTTGCATTAATCGAGGCTACATGACTGAATTTATACAACGCAGAAAAACATTTTTTGATAGCATGCTTGATAATAGTATGGCTATTTTCACCTCTAACCAAGAGTTTACTCGTAGTAAAGACACTGAATTCCGTTTTCGACAAAATAGTGACTTTTATTACCTATCTGGTTTTAAAGAACCTGAAGCTTGTTTGTTGTTAATCAAAAAAAATAACCAAACATCTACGGTATTATTTAATCGTAAAAAAGATAAACATGCAGAAATTTGGCATGGTTACCGTTTAGGTCAAGAAGCCGCATTAACCGACTTGGCAGTAGATAGCGCATTTGCGATTGATGATTTTGAACAAAAACTAGGTGAGTTATTGGTTGATGTTGATTGCATTTACTACCCGGTTTTAAGTGGTGAAACAACTGACCAACCATTACAAAATGTATTAAATAACTTACGCAGTAAAACGCGAAGTGGCTTGATTAAAACAAATCAATTTTTAGACTGGCAGCCGCAAGTTCATGAAATGCGTATGTTTAAAAGTGAAGCAGAAAAACAGCTAATGCGAAAAGCAGGTGAAATCTCTGCACTTGGACACCTGCGTGCAATGCAAAAATGTAAGCCAGGTATGTTTGAGTTTCAACTACAACTTGAAGTTGAATATGAATTTGCTAAGCAAGGTACACGAGATATTGCATATAACAGTATTGTTGCTGGTGGCAATAATGCATGTATCTTACATTACACTGAAAACGATCAAATACTCCAAGATGGTGACTTAGTCTTAATCGATGCAGGCGCCGAATATCAAGGTTATGCAGGTGATATTACGCGTACTTTCCCGGTTAATGGGCGCTTTTCAAAAGAACAAGCGATTATTTACCAGCTTGTATTAGACTGTCAGTTATTCGCTATTGATCAAGTTAAAGCGGGCATTAGCATGTTGGAAATTAACAAGTTAATGGTTGTAAAAATGACTCAAGGCTTACTTGATTTAGGTATTTTAAAAGGTGACTTAGAAACCTTGATTGAAAATGATGCACACAGAGACTTTTATATGCATGGTTTAGGGCATCCATTAGGGCTTGATGTGCATGATGTTGGTGATGTCGGTACTGTCGCAAACCCTCGTCCTTTACAAGCGGGCATGGCAATTACCATTGAACCCGGAATCTATATTAGTAAAGATGCTGACGTAGAAGCACGTTGGAAAGGAATTGGTATTCGTATTGAAGATGATTTAATAGTCACTGAATCAGGCTGTGAAATCATGACTAGCGCGGTACCAAAAACAATTCAAGAAATTGAAGCATTAATGCATGGTTAATTTAAAACAAAAAGACTGTCTTAATACAGCATCAAATGAGACCTCTTACGATCTTGTGATCATTGGTGCTGGGATGTCTGGGAGTTTACTAGCACTAACTTTATTAAAGAAAAATGCACAATTAAATATCCTATTAGTTGATGAAAATGCGAAAAGAGATGACCCCATTAAGCATTTTCATCCTAGTTTTGATGCGCGTTGTATTGCATTAAATGCGGGTTCCGTTGATATCTTAAATGACCTTTCTTTATGGCCTGATATTCAACCTGATGCGCAATCTATTAAGCAGATACAAGTTTCCGATAAAGGGTACTTTAATTCATTAACCTTAGCACCTGAGATTAAAGGTGATGCGTTTGGCTATGTCGTCGAATTAAGACGTGTTGGTAAGGTACTTGCAGAAGCTTTATCACAGTATCCTTCATTAACCACCTTGTACCAAGTGAAGTTAGAGGCAATTGAACAGTCCATTGACGCTGTTAAGTGTACTTTAAGCAATGGTGAACAGGTTGAAGCGAAATTGTGCATTGGCGCTGATGGTAGTAAAAGTCAGGTTAGGCAGTTGGCGAATATAAAAAGCAGTTGTGACGATTATCAACGCAGTGCCATTATTTGTAATATACAAAGTGCTAGTTGCCATCAAGATATTGCCTATGAACGATTTACACAAAGTGGACCCATTGCATTATTACCTTTAACAGATAACCGTTTTTCATTAGTTTATTGTGTTGAGGGTGACGAGGCAGATGCCATTGCAAATCTGTCCGATGCTGACTTTTTAATGCATTTACAGCAACGATTTGGTTATCGAGCAGGTATCTTCACGACAACTGGGAAACGTGATATTTATCCATTAAGTTTATTAAAAACAAGTAGGCCTATCGCTCACCGAGTAGTATGTATTGGTAATGCCGCACATAGTTTACATCCTGTGGCTGGACAAGGCTTTAACTTAGGGTTGCGTGATGTCTGTGTATTAGCAAAAGTGATTGCTGAGAGTGATCTAAATAATATCGGCTCATTTTCAATGTTGAATAAGTATTGGATGTACCGCGAGAAAGATCATAATCAAAGCATTTTCATGACCGATAGCTTAGTGCGTATTTTTAGTAATCGAGATCCTCTTTTGAGTTTCCCTCGTAACTTATCATTACAAGCAATGAGCTTATTTCCTTGTTTATCGATGCCTATTATTGAACAAGCCAAAGGGCAGTTTGATCTGTTTAGAAAAGAGAGTTTATCATGATGCAGTCTTTTGATGTCACCATTATTGGTGGGGGAATGGTAGGTTTAGCATTAGCAAGAAGTTTGAAAGAAAGTTCGTTATCGGTAGCTGTGATTGAAACCAATGAAACGCCTGATTTGTCTGAACAACCTGAAAACCGAGTTAGCGCAATTAGCTTTGCGAGCAAGACTTTACTGGAAAATTTAGACGCTTGGCCACTGTTGAAAACACAACGCATCACGCCTTACCATAGTATGCAAGTATGGGAAAAAGATAGCTTTGGTAAAATAGCATTCGATGCAAAACAAGTTAACCAATCAGACCTCGGTTATATTGTTGAAAATAGAAATTTGCAGCATGCATTATTACAAGCGGTAGAAGCACAGGATAATGTCACTTTTTTCTGTCCTGATGCATTACAAAATATGGCGATTGGTGACGGTGAGGCTTGGTTAACATTAGCCAGTGGACAACAAATCACTTCAAAGCTTATTGTTGCTGCAGATGGTGCAAATTCAGGAGTAAGAAAGCAACTTAATATTCCATTAACACAATGGGATTATGAGCATCATGCAATAGTTGCGACAGTGAAAACTGTTGAACCACATCAATCCTGTGCACGACAAATTTTTACTGGCGAAGGGCCGCTGGCTTTTTTACCTTTATATGAAGCTAATACAAGTTCTATTGTTTGGTCTGTTTCTCCGGAGAAAGCACAGTTATTGTTAGCATTAGACGATCAAGCATTTAATCAACAGTTAAGTCGTACATTTGATAATAAATTAGGCTTATGTGAAGTTCAGGGGAAGCGTCAGAGTATTCCGCTTAAAATGCGTTATGCAAGAGATTTTGCTGTGCATCGAGTTGCTTTAATTGGTGATGCAGCGCATACCATACACCCGCTTGCTGGCCAGGGAGTTAATTTAGGTTTATTAGATGCAGCCTGTTTAGCACAAGAGATCTTAAAGCATGCAGGGTTAGGTAAAGATATTGGCTTATATAAGAGTTTACGTCATTTTGAACGTTGGCGAAAAACAGAAGCAACGCAAATGATTGCCTCAATGGAGTTGTTAAAACAATTATTTAATGGTGAAAATCCTGTACAAAAAGCATTAAGGGACGTTGCGCTTTTAATGGCTGATAATATTAGCCCTTTGAAAAAGCAGTTTATAAAACAGGCGATGGGGTTAAATGGCGAGAAGCCTGATCTATGCTTAGCAGTACCAAATAACTAATAAATTAGCGATAATGGCTAAAAAGCTAGGCCTGTTTTTGGCATTTTCTGCGAGAACAGGTATATTAGCGATAATTTTACTTACTCCTTTGATTAATCTAATACAAATTAATGTCAATAATCAAAGGTTTTTAAATACCACAAGAGCGAAATAATATGATCATTAAACCAAAGATTCGTGGCTTTATTTGTACGACTACACACCCAACGGGTTGTGAAAAAAACATTCAAGCACAAATTGAATACACTAAAGAGCAAGGCAAAATTGAAAAAGGCCCTAAACGTGTATTAGTGATTGGTTCTTCAGCTGGTTACGGCATGTCATCACGTATTGCTGCAGCATACGGTAGTGACGCATCAACAATTGGTGTTTTCTTTGAAAAACCAGCAACAGATCGTAAACCAGGTTCTGCAGGTTGGTACAACAGTGCTGCTTTTGATAAGCAAGCAAAAGCAGATGGCCTTTACGCTAAAAGCGTTAACGGTGATGCATTCTCTAATGAAACAAAACAACTTGTTATCGATACGATCAAAGCTGACTTAGGTCAAATTGATGCAGTTATCTACTCAGTTGCTGCGCCAGTTCGTAAACTACCTGACACAGGTGAAGTTGTACGTTCAAGCCTTAAACCGATTGGTGAAACTTACACATCAACAGCTATCGATACTAACAAAGATACTATTATCGAAGCGTCTGTAGAGCCTGCAACTGAAGAAGAGATTGCTAATACTGTTACCGTAATGGGTGGACAAGATTGGGAACTTTGGATGAATGCATTAGCTGAAGCGGGTGTACTAGCTGAAGGCGTTAAAACCGTTGCTTACTCATACATTGGTACTGAAATTACATGGCCAATTTATTGGGATGGCGCATTAGGTAAAGCAAAAATCGATTTAGATCGTGCTTCTACTGCTATCCAAGCACAACTTGACTCTTTAGGTGGTGAAGCTTACGTATCAGTACAGAAGAGTGTTGTAACACAAGCAAGTGCTGCGATTCCTGTTATGCCTTTATACCTATCAATGGTATTTAGAATCATGAAAGAGAAAGGTTTACATGAAGGTTGTATGGAACAGATTCACCGTCTATTCACAACACAACTATTCAAAGCTGATGGCTCTGCACCAACAACAGATGAAGCACGTCGCTTACGTCTTGATGATTGGGAGCTTCGTGATGAAGTTCAACAAGCTTGTGCAGAATTATGGCCACAAATTACAACAGAAAATCTGTTTGAATTAACTGATTACCAAGAATACAAAGATGAGTTTTTACAACTATTTGGTTTTGGTGTTGATGGCGTTGATTACGAAGCTGATGTTGATACATTAGTAGAGTTTGATTGTCTATAAGCGATTAATTATTAATCCTTGAATCTTAAAATGCCCACTACATGTGGGCATTTTTATTTAATCAATAAAATAAGAAGCGCATATTAAGTCGCTATCAATTTAATAAAAATATCAGTATTAACGCATATTTCTGCACATTTTCACGCTTATTTTAGGTTGCAACTTGATGATAACTAATTAAACTTATGCTATTAATTTCTAGTGATATGTCGATTATTTGTCTGCTCTATCCTAGAACACAGTAATTTAAGCCAATATCTATCCCTTTCCTATCATATAAAGGAAGTATCATGTCTCGTTTTTCACTGTCTGAAGATCAATTATTAAAAGAAGTTCAAACTGTATTTGAAATTCAAAGCTCGGCGATTGCCACCCATGGAAAAAATGCTGGTGAACCTTATTTGCAAGCATTAGCGTTAATGAAAAATTGTACAGGGCGTATTATTGTTTGTGGTATGGGGAAGTCAGGACACATTGGTACTAAAATAGCCGCAACCTTGGCATCTGTTGGAACGCCATCATTTTTTATGCACCCGGGTGAAGCTTTTCATGGTGACCTAGGAATGGTGACTAAAGAAGATGTTCTATTACTGATCTCTTATAGTGGTGAAACCGACGAATTATTGAAAATTATTCCTTCATTACAACACTTTGGAAATAAAATCATTTCCATTACAGGTGGCAAAAACTCTACATTAGCAAAACATTCTGATGTGGTATTAGATGCGAGTGTTGAAAAAGAAACTTGTCCAAATAACTTAGCACCTAGTACATCAACTACATTAACCTTGGTGATTGGTGATGCTCTAGCGAATACATTAACGCTAGAAAAAGACTTTAGCCCAATGGACTTTGCTCGTTTTCATCCAGGAGGAAGTTTAGGGAAAAGACTACTAACCTTCGTTCGTGATGAAATGCGCAGCGATAATTTACCAGTTGTAACGGCTGAAACGTCAGTCACTGATGCATTAATGGTCATGACTGAAACGCGTACAGGCCTCGCATTAGTATTGAAAGATGGTGAGCTACAAGGTGTTATTACCGATGGTGATGTACGTCGATTCCTGATTGCCGGTGAAAGTATTGTTGACAGCAAAGCCGCTGACTTAATGAATGCAACGCCTCGTTTAATTTCAGCTTCTGCACGTTTAACGGAAGCGGAAGAATTGATGCGCGAAAAACATATCAAATGGCTAGTCGTCAGTGAAGATGGTAAAAAAGTGGATGGTATTATCGAGTGGGGACAATAAACTGGTTCTTTAACTTTATTTTAGTACTTTAACTTTATTTTAGTATAAGTTTCAGGATTTGAATGGATGAGAAGTCATTATCTCATCCATTTTATGTTAGAAGCTATATTTAACTTAAACGTTCTTTTATTTGCCACATTTTAAACACACCAAAAAAGAATAGTTCAACCCCTTCTTTTTTTGTTAATTTTAACTTCTCAGCAAAAGCACCATACACAACAAGCACTTGAATGGCGTGCATAATCACTAGAAATGCTAATAAGAAATAAAAGGCCATCGCCGCTTTACCTGGGAAAGGAAAAAACAAGTTAGCGATCAGTGATACCCAAATAATAAGCATTAAGCATTTTGCAAAATTGATAAAATATTTCATGGTTTAACCTCGTTTAAATAATTGGTAACAAACTTGCCCGGCTGTTTTTTCTTTTAACAGTTGCCAGTCATCGGGGATTTGTAATGCTGTTAATGTATTTTCTACCTCTACATAAATTAAACTGTGGTCTGCTAAGTAGCCTTGAGATACCAAGTTATTAATACAAGGTTGGGCTAATCCCAAATTAAATGGGGGATCTATAAAGACAATATCGAATTGCTGTTTTGCTTTTTGAGAGAGAAATTGTATCGAGTCTACTTGGCAAACCGTAGCATGCTCAACCTTTAGCAAATCTAAGTTGGTTTGTAATTGTTGTGCGACTTGTTTATCTAATTCTAAAAATAAGCATGATTTGCTATAACGAGATAATGCTTCAAACCCTAAACTGCCACTGCCACTAAAACAATCCAAGCAATTTGCATCGCGGATATCATGCATTAACCAATTAAATAGGGTCTCTTTAGTTCTGTCTGTTGTTGGGCGTAAACCTTGTTTATTTTTAACTGGTAGCTTTTTACCGCGCCATTGTCCTGAAATTAAGCGAATAAATCCATCACTTGAGTTCTTTTTATGCCTCTCTTGGGTTGAAGAACGTTGATTTTTGCGCATAATATTTTTAGTCCTGCCATCAATAGTGTTAATATAAACAATTCATAAGCCGGCTATTTTAGCAGGCTAAACAGCTTGTTAGTAAGGTTTTTAATTAATGTCAAAAAAGAAAGGGTTGTTTTCGTGGTTTTCTAAAAAGCCAGCAAAGAAAACTGAACAAGAAGAGCAAGAAATTTTAGCTCAAGAAAAAGCAATTGCAGACGAAAAAGCTGCTCAGGCTGAAGCAGAACTGCAAGCTAAAGAAGCAGCTGAATTAGCTGCAAAACAGCAAGCGGAATTGGAAGCCAAAGAAGCTGCAGAGCTAGCTGCGAAGCAGAAAGCGGAACAGGAAGCCAAAGAAGCTGCAGAATTAGCTGCGAAGCAGAAAGCGGAACAGGAAGCTAAAGAAGCTGCAGAGCTAGCTGCGAAGCAGAAAGCGGAACAGGAAGCTAAAGAAGCCGCGGAATTAGCTGCAAAGCAGAAAGCAGAACAGGAAGCCAAAGAAGCTGCAGAATTAGCTGCGAAGCAGAAAGCAGAACAGGAAGCCAAAGAAGCTGCAGAATTAGCTGCGAAGCAGCAAGCTGAATTGGAAGCTAAAGAAGCAGAATTAGCGGCCAAAGAGAAAGCGGAAGCAGATGCTAAAATAGCAGCGAGAAATGCTTATCAAGAAGCCCAAAGAAATGCTGAATTAGCTCGTCAACAAATTGAGCAAGAGCTAGCGGTAGAGGCTGTTGAAGAAGTTGAAGCTGAAGCGGTTGATATATCATCAGATTCTTCAAAAGAAGACTCAAAAGAAGAACAAAAACTGGGTTTCTTTGCACGCTTTGCACAGGGGTTGAAAAAAACCCGACTCAGTATTGGCAGTGGTTTATTATCTTTATTTAAAGGTAAGAAAATTGATGACGAATTATTTGAGGAGCTCGAAGAGCAATTAATCATTGCCGATATTGGTGTAGAAACAACTCTACGTATCATCGATAATTTAACGGATCATGCTGATAGAAAACAGTTAAAAGACGCCGAAGCATTATATGAGTTACTTAAAAAAGACTTATCGGATATTTTAGACGAAGTTGAACGGCCATTAGTGATTGATGAAACCAAAAAACCTTATGTTATTTTGATGGTTGGTGTAAATGGTGTTGGTAAAACTACGACTATTGGTAAATTGGCTAAAAAATATCAAAGTGAAGGTAAATCAGTGATGTTAGCAGCGGGTGATACCTTCCGTGCAGCAGCCGTTGAACAATTACAAGTATGGGGTGAACGTAATGATATCCCTGTTATTGCTCAACAAACCGGTGCAGATAGTGCCTCAGTATTATTTGATGCGATGGATGCAGCACAAGCTCGTGGAATTGATGTGTTAATTGCTGATACTGCCGGACGTTTACAAAACAAAGATAATTTGATGACCGAATTATCAAAAATTGTTCGCATTATGCGTAAGAAAGATATTACAGCACCGCATGAAATCATGTTAACCATTGATGCGGGTACAGGACAAAATGCAATTAGCCAAGTTAAAATATTCAATGAAGCAGTTGGTTTAACAGGCCTTACCTTTACTAAGTTAGACGGGACTGCAAAAGGCGGAATTATTTTCTCGATTGCAGATCAGTTTAAACTACCAATTCGTTATATCGGTGTTGGTGAAGGAATCGATGATTTAAGAGAGTTTAATTCGAAAGAATTTATTGATGCGCTTTTCACTAAAGAAGAAGATGCTTAATTAAGGTATAACCCAATCATGATATTATTTGAACAAGTCAGTAAGGTTTATTCTGATCAGCATGTTGCATTAGATAAGGTCGATTTTCACCTGAAAAAAGGTGAAATGGCATTTTTAACTGGGCCTTCTGGCGCTGGTAAGAGTACTTTATTGAAGCTAATCAGTTTAATGGATCGTCCCACTTCAGGACGTATTGTCCTAAATGGAAATAATATCAGTAACTTAAAAGGGAATGATATTCCTTATTTAAGAAGACATATTGGCATGATCTTTCAAGATCACCGTCTATTAATGAATAGAACCGTGCTTGAAAATGTCGGTCTGCCATTGCTGATTGAAGGTTATAATCGTCATGAAATTAAGCGCCGCAGTTTAGCGGCCCTTGCTAAAGTGGGTTTAAATGGGAAAGAAAATAGCTTCCCCATTCATTTATCCGGCGGTGAACAACAGCGCGTTGGTATTGCTAGAGCCATTATTAATCATCCTCCCTTATTAATAGCTGATGAGCCAACAGGTAATTTAGACCCTAAGTTATCTTTAGAGATTTTAAATTTATTTGAATCACTGAATAAGCTAGGTATATCAGTACTTATTGCCACCCATGACTTGGGGTTGGTTGCCAAAATGCGATACCGTACTTTAACCTTACGTGAAGGCAATATGATTAACGATGGCCTATTAAGGAAGCGTAATGCGTAAAAAAACGGATATCAGGAAAAAACCATCAGCTTCGACTAAAATTAACAAAGTGTCATTTTTAGGAAGAGCAAATGCAACGATCAGCCAACATTTTCAGCAGTTTGTTAATAGCTTTTTTGAATTATGGAAAACCCCATTTGCCACATTAATGACTATTCTTGTATTAGGTGTTGCCTTGTCACTACCGACTATCTTTCATGTCACCTATAAAAATGTAGAGCGAATTAGCGGGCAATGGGATAGTGCTTCGGAAATAAGTCTTTTTCTTAAGAAGGATATTCCCCAAGAACGAGTGCAAGTACTTATCAATAAACTGGGGTTATATAAAGAAATAGAAACAGTTACTTACATTTCTAGTCACCAAGCCTTGCAAGAATTTAAAGAGTTATCTGGGTTTTCAAAGGCTTTAGATCATTTAGATAAAAATCCATTACCTTCAGTGCTTGTTGTGGTGCCTACAAAATCAGCAATGAACACTGTCGGTACTAAGTTTTTAGTTGCTAAATTAGAGCGTGAGCAAGATATCGACTTGGTACGTGTCGACCTTGATTGGATTGAAAAGTTACAGGCTATTTTTTACTTAATCGTTGATGTAGTGGTGGGGATTGCAACATTGTTACTTTTATCTGTGTTGTTAATTGTGAGTAATACGATTCGACTCAATATTCTTAATCAACGCGATGAGATTGAAGTAATGAAGTTAGTCGGGGCTACAAATAGCTTTATTCAATTACCTTATATATATATTGGGGCTTGGTATGGTTTTTTAGGTGGCGTTATTGCCTGGCTGTTCTCCTTAATATTAATATTTTGGTTAGAATCGGGCGTTGATAACCTTACTGGTTTGTACCAAACTAAATTTGAAATTATCTCGTTAAGTTTTAATGGTGCTCTGGTTTTATTTGCTACAAGTGCGCTATTAGGCGTAATTGCTTCGTTAATTTCTGTGAAACAATACCTGGTCAAAATAGAACCAAGTTAATTAGCCTTTTATCAAAAAAATTAAAAAAGAGATCAGCTTGATCTCTTTTTTTTTGACTGTAATATGTGACTTAGTTCACAAAACTATCAGTGGAAGATTTGATTTCAGGGGCTCTGTATGAATGTTATTGATATTAAATTGTTACCTATTTCCTCACCAACATGCCAAACTCTAATTCAAGAGCAAATGGCCACTCAAAGCAATAGCAAGTTAAGTAACTTGATGGTTAGCAGTAAAGAAATATTGGTTATTCACTTAAAAGATAAGTTGATTGCTTATGGAAATTTTGATCTGTTTGAAGGTCAAATCATTCGTATTAGTTCATTATTTTTTAGAGATATTTTTAAACAACATATGATAGGGCAATATTGGTTATCGCGTTATCTTAAACGAGAATTGAGTCATAAAGTTTACGAATCATTTATGATTGGCTAGTGACTTTGGTTATATTCGATTACAAACTAAAATAGTTTTAAAAGTTGTGAGCATTAATTAGTTAATATATATTATTTTGTATTAGCTAATGTATAATCAATTGTTATAAGATTTTTGTTCAACATAAGTATTAAGGTGAAACATGAGTGAATCAATAAATTCAATGAGTCTCGTTCCTCAAGGAAGTATTGGAGCCTATGTTCAGTCTGTTAACTCATTCTCAAAATTAAGTGCGGAAGAGGAACAAGAGTTAGCGGAGCGTCTATATTACAAAGGTGATTTAGAGGCAGCAAAAAAATTAGTTATGTCACATCTACGTTTTGTAGTTTACATTGCTAAAAGTTATGCGGGTTATGGTTTAGCGCAAGCTGACTTAATTCAAGAGGGTAACGTTGGCTTAATGAAAGCTGTTAAACGTTTTGACCCAACAGTAGGCGTTCGTCTGGTTTCTTTTGCTGTACACTGGATTAAAGCTGAAATTCATGAATATGTTATTCGCAACTGGCGTGTTGTGAAAATTGCGACAACTAAAGCGCAACGAAAGCTATTCTTCAATCTTCGTAAATCTAAAAAACGTTTAGGTTGGTTCAAAAAAGAAGAAGTTGAAGCCGTTGCTGAAGACTTAAATGTGAGTACTAAAGACGTATTGGAAATGGAGTCGCGTTTAAATGCACAGGATCATTCTTTTGATTTAAGTGTTAATGACGACGATGACAATAATTTTGCGCCAATGCACTTTTTGGAAGATAAGACTGCTAGTGTTGAAGCACAAATAGAGCAGGAAAATACCGAGTCTCATACCAAGAATAAATTGTATTCAGCCTTATCTACATTAGATACACGTAGCCAAGATATTTTAAGTTCGCGTTGGTTAAGTGAGCCTAAAGCGACATTGCATGATTTGGCAGACCGTTATGGCATTTCTGCTGAGCGTGTTCGCCAATTAGAGGCCAATGCACTTAAAAAGCTAAAAACAAATATGGATTTCTAAAATCCTTAATCAGGTGAGCTTTGGCTCACCTTTTTTATATTCTCCTTCCTCTCAACTCGGTATATTATGCTCACTATCGCGACCCTCGGCCCTAAAGACACATTTTCAGACATCGCAACTAAACAATATATTCAAGCTATCCAAAATAAAAAGCCTGTTCAACAAGCGCAGATTCAATATTATGGAACACTTGCACAAACGTTTGAAGCCGTTGGTAAAGAATGCCAATTAGGCGTGTTACCTATTGAGAATTTATCGGAAGGTTATGTTCAAGTTGTACTTGATCAGCTGTTGAATACTAAATTATTTGTGATCTCTGAGTTATTATTACCTATTCAATTCTCCTTTGTTGGCTTTTGTGATGAACTGACTCAGTTGACCGATCTCTATGTGCAGTTTGTTGCTCATGGGCAATGTTCTGAGTTCATTAATGCTCTAGAAGGCGTTAAGGTACACAACAGTCAAAGCAATATGGAATCTTTGATTTTAGCTGAAGAAAAAGGGGAGTCCGCTGGGGCAATTATTCCTCAGCATGCATTGTCACAGGTACAAAACGCGACGATCATTAATAACGATGTGACTAACTATGCTAATAATCAAACACGCTTTTTGGTTATTTCTGAAACCCCATTAGATAGAGTTGCAGGAAAAGAGTATAAAACCACCTTAGTGGTCAATAATAAACAGGACTGTCCTGGTGTACTGGGCAATATTGTTAGCGCATTCGCTTTACAAAAAGTTAACCTGACTTCTATTATGTCACGTCCTACTCGTTCTCAAATCGGTAATTATCACTTCTTTATTGATATTGATGGCCATCAAGAGGATAGCAATATCGCCATTGCATTGTCCGAGATACAAGCGACCTACGATGTTACTGTGATAGGTTCGTACATTAAAGCAGTGAACTAAGACTGACTTTATTTTTAAATATTAGAGATGAGATCACAACTGTTGTCGCTGTTTATTTGATTGATGATCTTTGGTCAGTACTTACCATGAACTCCCTGTTCTAGGAATGCCGGTGTGATAAGTAAAACCCCGCTATATATTGTATGAAAAGCTCATTAGCTTACTTCATATAATTCAATTAATAATCATTAATAAATTTACACTTACTCAAAAAGTCGCTATGTTCTGATGGTATGTTTTCTGTTTTAACCATTTTTATATCGAGAGAGTGAATATGACTAAAGTAAATCTAGAAGAGCCAAATACAGCAAAAATCCCTCAAGAAGCCTTTGATTGGTACGACGAATATGCACATGGTGATATCGATAGACGTACCTTTTTGAGAAGGTTAGCGGGTGTTGCTGGTGCCGGAATTACTTTAGCGACCTTATCTACTGCCTTAACGCCAAATTATGCATTAGCAGAACAAGTTTCTTTTAATGACGATCAAATAACTGCAACCTATGAAAAATTTGCTTCGCCAGATGGTTATGGTGAGGGACAAGGCTATTTTGTTACGCCAAAGAATGTTGAAGGTAACCTGCCTGTTGTTCTTGTGATACATGAAAATAGAGGTTTAAATCCCTACATTAAAGATGTCGCGCGTCGTTTAGCGAAAGCAGGCTTTATTGCTTTTGCACCCGATATTCTTTATACCTTAGGTGGTTACCCTGGTAATGATGACCAAGGTAAAGTGATGCAAAAATCATTGGATAAGGATAAAGTTGAGCAGGACTTTATTGCTGCTGCTAAGTTCTTAAAAGCACATCCTTTAAGTACAGGTAAATTAGGCGCAGTTGGTTTCTGTTTTGGCGGTTATATCGTTAATATGCTGGCCGCAACGATCCCTGATACTTTAGATGCTGGTGTGCCATTCTATGGAACGCCTGCAAAAGAGTCATTACGTAAAAATATTAAAGCACCATTATTAATCCAACTTGCTGAGTTAGATAAAAGAGTGAATGCTTACTGGCCTGAATATGAAGCAGACCTAAAAAAATACCAGGTAGATTATCAAATGTTCTTGTATGAGAAAGCAAATCATGGTTTCCATAATGACTCTACGGCTCGCTATGCGCCAACAATGGCAGAACTGGCTTGGGAAAGAAGCATAGACTTTTTCTCAAAACATTTAATAACCAGTTAATGATAGTATTTATTGCTCTCAGCAAAGCTTAGAAAGCAAATGGATATAAATGACAGCGAGATGCTTTTAATCTATACGCTGTAAGGCAGTGGCTTAATCTGAGTGAGTGGGAGAAGTTATCGCAGGTTAATTCAAAAGGCTAACTAATTAATTTAGTTAGCCTTTTTTATTGCTGATATCTAGCGTTTTACTAGAAATACACCGGCTTCAGTATGGTGTGTATAAGGGAACTGATCAAAGAGTGAGAATCTCTTTATATCATGAGTTTGTGTTAACACTTCTAAATTGTTTTTTAATGTTTCAGGGTTACAGCTGATGTACATAATATTATTATAATTTTGTACCATTTTTACCGTCTCATCATCCAAACCAGCACGTGGTGGATCAACAAAGATGGTATTACATTGGTAGCTTGATAAGTCGACCTGTTTTTCTTTTAGGCGGTTAAATTCACGTACTCCATTTATCGCCTGTGTAAATTCCTCTGCTGACATGCGGATAACTTTAACATTATCAATGTTATTAGCAGCGATATTAAACTGAGCGGAGTTTACAGAAGGAGTGGAAACTTCAGTGGCGAGCACTCGATTAAAGTTTTTAGCTAATGCGATCGAGAAATTACCATTACCGCAATATAGCTCTAATAAGTCACCTTGGCTATTACGTGTACATTCAATGGCCCAGTCCAACATTTTTTCAGATACTTTGGCATTAGGTTGAGTGAAACTGTTTTCAACTTGTTGGTAAGTGAGTTGTTGCCCATCAACTTGTAATTTTTCAATAACATAATCGTGATCAACAATTAGTTTTTGCTTGCGTGCTCGACCGATGAAATTTATCTTGAACTCTTTAGATAAGCGTTGCTTCAATGCTTTAATTGCCGTTAACCATTCATCATCCAACACTTTATGGTATAAGAAGCTGACCATAATCTCGCCGCTTAGACTGGATAAGAAGTTCGCTTGGAATAGTTTATAGCGTAAAATAGGGGAGTATTTTAACTCTTCGACTAATCTTGGCATGAGCTGGTTAATTAATTCGCTTGCAGGTGGAAATTGATCAACTTTAATACGTTGACGAGTTTCTTGCTCTGTCATGTAAAAATACAGATCCATATCTTCATGCCAGACACGAAATTGACTACGCATACGATAGTGTATTTTTGGAGAACCAAAGCATTCTAATTCAGGTAAATCAAAGGTAGAAAAAAGTGCTGAAAATTGCTCTTTTTTAGCGTTTAATTGCGATTCATAGTTTTCCGGATCAACAAATTCGATGCTCATTATTACCTCTATTCTCTATCACTGCTTTAGTGCTATTTTTTAATAACCTATAAATGGAGGGGCATTCTAAAGCAGGTGATAGAAGTTGGCTAGAGGATATCATTTTATTTCTCTATTTATTGTTTACAGGATAAAATGATTTTTTTATTAAGGAAGTAGTTAGATGTCTGTAAAACGAGTACTTATATTTGATTCTGGTGTGGGTGGTTTGTCTGTATATGAGCAAATTATCAAAATCAATCCATCGATAAAATGTAATTATTTGTTTGATAATGCTTATTTTCCCTATGGAGAGTTAGCGCGTGAAACATTAGTAAACAGGACGATACAGTTGTTGTCTGACTTTATGCAGCAATATCCAGCGGATCTAGTGGTGATTGCTTGTAACTCTGCAAGTACCATTGCCCTTAATGAATTACGCTTGCACTTCTCTATCCCGATTGTAGGTGTCGTGCCTGCGATAAAACCTGCGACACAAGTTACCTGCAATAATGTGATTGGCTTATTGGCGACGCCAGGGACAATAGAGCGAGAGTATACCAGCCGTTTAATTGAACAATTTGCGAGTGATAAAACGGTATTGCGTATTGGCTCAACAAGGTTAGTTCAATTAGCTGAAGATAAATTGATTGCTAAACCAGTATCAAAAGAGGACTTAAAAGCGATTCTTAAGCCGTGGTTAGCTGGCGGGGATATAATACCTGATACCCTTGTTTTAGGTTGCACTCACTTCCCGTTGCTTAAACAAGAGATTGCCGAGTGTTTTGATAAACCGATTAAATTAGTTGATTCAGGTAAAGCCATTGCCACTCGAGTAAAACAACTACTGGCAGATGATAATAGTGGTGAAGCTTTACCTAAAGAAGAGCACCGAGCATTTTATACTCAGCGCTTTAGTGAAGATCAAGTACTTATAAAGTTAACCAAGAGTTTTGCTGGGTATGGTTTGGTAGCGCTTAATTATTATTCTTTAAAAGCTAATTAAAGTTCTTTGTAAGTGCCATTATCTAACCCTTTAATAGTCCACTCACCAATAGAGTATCGAATTAAACGAAGAGTAGGAAAGCCTATATTAGCGGTCATGCGTCGAACTTGACGGTTACGTCCCTCTGAAATGGTAATACTTAACCAAGTTGTTGGGATGTTTGCACGTTCTCGAATCGGTGGATATCGCTCCCAAATCGTAGGGTTATCCATTATTTTTGCTTTTGCTGGTGCTGTCAGTCCATCTTTTAACTGTACCCCTTGACGTAATTTCTCTAAGTCTGCATCAGTAGGTTGACCTTCAACTTGTACCCAGTAGGTTTTTTCGGTTTTTTTACCTGGTTGAGTAATATCTGCTTGTAATTGGCCATCATTGGTAAGTACTAATAAACCTTCACTATCTCTATCTAAGCGACCCGCAGCATAAATATTCGGAATATCAATATAATCTTTTAAGGTCTCTCGCTCTAAATCGGCATTGTTATCATCTGTAAATTGGCTCAATACATCGAAAGGTTTGTTGAATAACACTACTTTTTGCATTGATTTAGGTAGTGCTTTTTTCGGTGCAAAGGTTTTATGAGCAGGTTTTTTTATATTGAAATGAGAGGGCTTCTTTGTTTTTCGCTTATTATTGGTTTTAAACTTCTGATTGCCCTTGCTTGTTGAAGATGAATTCATTACTTGCCCTTACAGCCTATTAAAAAGATTATTGTAACAGATTAAATAGTGGAGGCAGTGATCGTGAATAAATGTTATGTTTATTAAAGTAACTATTAAGTTATTTGTTACATGCTCGTAACAAGCCTAACTTCGAAAATGATGATCAAGATCTCATTTTGTTGAGCTAGGGATGGGCATCAAACTAGATAATTTTGTTATTTTCGATATGATATCACCTGATTATTTACGTAACAATTTAGTAACATCTTAAACGCGGTTAACTCGCCTCATAGTTTTTTGTTAAAGGAAATAAAATGACAGATAAATCAGCAAAGATCATCTATACACAAACAGATGAAGCACCTGCGCTAGCAACTCACTCTCTATTACCAATTGTTAATGCATTTACTAAAGCAGCAGACATCGCTGTAGAAACGCGTGACATCTCTTTAGCTGGTCGAATCATTGCTAATTTCTCATACAAGCTTCCAGCTGCACAACAACAAGCTGATGCACTAGCAGAATTAGGTGATTTAGCTAAAACACCAGAAGCAAACATTATTAAACTGCCAAATGTAAGTGCATCAATTCCGCAATTACAAGCAGCAATTAAAGAATTACAAGAACATGGTTTTGCTTTACCTGCTTACCCAGAAGTAGCAACAACACCTGAAGAAGAAGAAATAAAAGCAGTTTACGCTAAAGTATTAGGTAGTGCAGTTAACCCTGTATTACGTGAAGGTAACTCAGACCGTCGTGTAGCTGATGCCGTTAAAGAATACGCTCAAGACCACCCGCATCGTATGGGTAAATGGTCTACAGACTCTAAATCACACGTTGCTGATATGTCTGATGGTGATTTTTACAGCTCAGAGCAATCAGTTGTAGTGGCTCAAGATGACGACGTAAAAATTGAATTCACTAATGCAGCGGGCGTTACTTCTGTATTAAAAGCGTCAACACCAGTACTAAAAGACGAAGTTATTGACTCATCTCGCATGAGTGCAAAAGCATTACGTGCTTTCTTTGAAAAAGAGATGACTGAAGCTAAAGATAACAACATCATGCTTTCTTTACACCTTAAAGCAACTATGATGAAAGTATCTGATCCAATCATGTTTGGCCACGCTGTTACAGTTTACTTCAAAGATGTATTTGCTAAATATGCAGATTTATTTGAAGAGTTAGGTGTTGATGAGCGCAATGGTTTAGGTGATGTTTACGCTAAAATTGCTAATCTTCCTGCTGATCAAAAAGAAGCAATTGAAGCTGACATTCAAGCGGTTTACGCAACTCGCCCAAGCTTAGCAATGGTTGATTCTGATAAAGGCATTACTAACTTACACGTACCAAGTGACGTTATCATTGATGCCTCTATGCCTGCAATGGTTCGTTCTAGCGGTCAAATGTGGAATGCGGAAGGTAAACTTGAAGATACTAAAGCAATGATTCCAGATCGTTGTTACTCAGGTATTTACGAAGAAACAATTAAATTCTGTCGTGAAAATGGTGCATTTGATCCAGCAACAATGGGTAACGTATCAAACGTAGGTCTAATGGCTCAAAAAGCAGAAGAATACGGCTCACACGACAAAACATTCCAAATCACTGAAGCGGGTACAGTTAAAGTAATTGATTCAGCGGGTAACACACTAATGTCTCACGATGTTGAGCAAGGTGATATCTGGCGTATGTGTCAAGCTAAAGACATTCCAATCCGTGATTGGGTTCGTTTAGCAGTAAGTCGTGCACAAGCAACTGGCCAACCAGCAATTTTCTGGTTAGATGAAAACCGTGCTCATGATAAAAATATCATTGCTAAAGTAAATACTTACTTAAAAGATCACGATACAAGCGGTCTAGAAATTAAGATTCTATCGCCAATCGAAGCATGTAAATATACATTACAACGTGTGAAAGAAGGTAAAGATACTATTTCTGTAACTGGTAACGTTTTACGTGATTACTTAACGGATTTATTCCCAATCCTAGAGTTAGGTACAAGTGCTAAAATGCTGTCAATTGTACCGCTTCTTGCTGGTGGTGGTTTATTTGAAACTGGTGCCGGTGGTTCTGCTCCTAAACATGTTCAACAATTTGTTGAAGAAAACCACTTACGTTGGGATTCTTTAGGTGAATTCTTAGCATTAGCTGTATCAATTGAAGATATTGCTGAGAAAACAAATAATGCGAAGGCAGTTGTTTTAGCTGAAGCATTACATGTAGCTAACGGTAAATTCTTGAAAGAAGATAAATCTCCTTCACGTAAAGTTGGTGAGTTAGATAACCGTGGTAGTCACTTCTACCTAGCTATGTACTGGGCTGAAGCACTTGCAGCACAAACTAAAGATGTTGAACTACAAGCGCAGTTTAAGCCTTTAGCTGATGCATTATTAAGTAATGAAGCTGTGATTGTTCAAGAACTAAATGATGCTCAAGGTGTTGAGGTTGATCTAGGTGGTTACTTCCACACTGATCCAGCTAAAGTAACGGCTGCAATGCGCCCAAGTAAAACATTAAATGAAGCTATCGATAATATTTAATTATTGATGTTACTTGTACTGATTTGAGTCTGTGAGACTCAAATTACATAAAACCATTAAGTGCTCACTTAATGGTTTTTTTTTGCCTGTTTATTATTTGACTTGCTATCCATTTCCTAGGTATAAGTAGTAGTTATACTATTTAAAGCGGTTTACAGGATATTTAATGCGTCTTACTTTGTTTAAAAAAATTCTTTTTTCTATGCTATTTATTAGTGCCTTAATGGTATTAGGTATGGCATGGTCAATTAACGATAGTTTTCAAACAGGGTTACAGAAATACCTTAATAACGGTGAGGAAAAAAGGTTACAAGTTGTTTCAGAATATATTGCACCTTATTACTCTGAACAAGAAGAGTGGCATGAATTAACACCGGAGAGAATGGGGATGATCCTATTCCGTGCGTTTAGTCGACCTGTGGATGGGGGGAATAACGATCCAAAACCATTGCGTTCAGACCATGTTAAACGCTTGTTAAAGCGATTCATTGTATTAGATAAAAACTTACAACCTATTTTTAATTCACGTAAAAACAAAATAAGCAGTGAATTGATTAAAGTGCCTGTCATTAAAGATGATAAAACCGTTGGTTGGGTAGCAACACAAAAGCGTGATGTGATTCCCGGTGAATTAGAGAGTAGCTTTTATCAACAACAACAGCATAATTTATTATTGATTGTTGTGTGGGTTACCTTACTTTCTTTTACCTTAGCTTGGTTACTCGTTCGACATTTTCTAACCCCGTTAAAGCGCTTAGAAAGTGCTGCTAATGCGTTGCAAGAAGGCGACTATTTAACAAAAATAGAAGTTGAAGGTGAAGATGAATTAGCCGCGCTTTCCAAACGTTTTAACGAATTGAGCCAAAGCTTATTTGTTCAAAAAGAAACAAGAGACCAATGGCTAGCCGATATATCTCATGAATTACGCACGCCGATATCGGTATTAAAAAGTGAAATAGAAGCTATTCAAGATGGTATTAGAGCTGCATCACCTAAGTATATTGACTCTTTGCATTATCAGGTGCAAAACTTAAGCAAACTAGTGGAAGACTTGTACCAGCTATCTTTAAGCGATTCAGGTATGCAATTTGATTTATCTGAGTCTATTGATGTACAAAGCTTATTGGCGACTAGCTGTGCTCAATATCAATTGCGTAGCCAAGAAAAGCAAATTCAATTAGAGACGCTCTTTAACCTCAAAAAGACGCTTTTAATGAAAGGCGATAGGAAATCTTTAATACAACTATTCTCCAACCTATTAGAGAATAGTTTACGTTATACGGATGCACCCGGTTTATTAAAAGTGCAACTGTCTGCGACTAAAAAACAACTTGTTATTCGATTTGAGGATAGTGCTCCTGGTGTACCTGAGCAGGCTTTACCTAAGTTATTTGAGCGTTTATTTCGTGTTGATGCATCTCGTAGTCGTTTAAGTGGCGGGTCTGGATTAGGGTTATCAATATGTGAAAAGATAGTTAAAGCACATCATGGGGAAATCGTCGCTCAGCATTCTGATTTAGGTGGGCTGGCTATTATTATTACGTTACCTCGTTTATAAATAAGTTCTAAAGGAATGTTAATGTCAAAGCATGTTTTAATTGTGGAAGATGAAGAGTCTCTTGCACAAGTATTAAGTGAGTACCTTAGCCAATCAGGCTTTGTAACAAAGGTGATTAACGACGGTGAGTCAGTTGTTAGTTGGGTAAAAGGTAATAGAGTGGATTTAATTATATTAGATCTCATGTTGCCCGGAAAAAACGGGTTAGATATTTACCGGGAATTACGCACTTTCACAGGTGTTCCGGTCGTGATGGCAACGGCAAGGGTGGATGAAATTGATCGCTTAATTGGTTTAGAATTAGGTGCTGATGATTATATTTGTAAACCTTACAGCCCACGAGAAGTCGTGGTTAGAGTAAAAAATATATTACGTCGAGCTGGCGAAAGCGAGAAAGAGGTCGCAGATATATTAAGTATTAATGAAGCGACGATGCAGGTGCTAGTGAAAGGTAAAGAGGTTAGCTTAACGCGTGCTGAATTTCGTTTATTAGCTCACTTTTATGAGCATAAAGAGCAAGTGTTTAGTCGTGATCAATTAATGTCACAGATTTACTCAGACAATCGTGTTGTGACAGATCGCACTATCGATAGCCATATTAAAAACTTACGACGAAAAATTCAAAATATTGATGCTGAGGTTGATTGTATTCAATCTATCTATGGCGTAGGGTATAAGTTTGCGTTGTGATATTTAGCTGTTAGAAGCGGTGTTTTTCAAGACAGTTGGCACTCATTAGCTAATTTTTATGCGACTTCTTTC
>NZ_JBAKAZ010000028.1:0-40494 GCF_038155185.1 Psychromonas aquatilis | reverse complement strand
TGCTTTAATCGCAATAGATAAATCAATTAGATCATATTTTTACTTAGATTGGTATTACGCCTGATTTAGCGGAGATCAAGTTTCAATGTTAATGAAAGTAATTGATGTAAGTTGATGATTTTAATCATGGCTATTCTATACGATAAGTAAATAGCAAGGGTAAGTTACTATAAGAGGTTAGTGATTCTAGTAAGGCTTAATTTCGATGCTTAATGATAACTTTATCGTTATTGGCTAGTTATTCAGTTCATTATGGATTTGAAGCGTTAACTAATTAAATCATTTAAGTAATTAGTGATGTTAAGCGTAGTTTTTGTATTTTATATATAAAGTACAAAGGGAAAGATTAAATCGGTGTATCGAAGTTAGGTCGTGTTGTATTCGTTATATAAATAGCCTACCTAGTGAGCGAATAATCATTGCTTGGTTTATTCGTCTTTAAGTAGGCCATTATATTGTTATGTTATTTATTTTTTTCTGCTAACCGTTCTTTTTTCTTCAGTCTTAATGTCGAATAAACTGAAAAGATAGCAAATAAAATAAAGGCCAATGCAATTGGGCGGTCATATAGGAATGACCAACTACCTTCATACAAAATTAAAGATTTTCTTAAGTTTGTTTCTGCCATAGGACCTAAGATAATAGCTAATAATATTGGTGATGAAGGTATATCAAGTTTGTTTAAGATAAAGCCTAAGATGCCAAAAGTGATAGCTATACCCACATCAAACATTGAGTTATTGATTGCATACGCACCAATGATTGATAAAAAGATAATGATTGGAATCATTATGATCTTAGGTACTTCTATAATACGACAGAAGAAGCGGATACCCAGGAAGCCAACTAATAACATCACGATATTAGCGACGATCATTGAGCTAAAAATACCATAAACGATTTCAGGATTGTCTTGGAATAATAAAGGTCCAGGTGTTAAGCCTTGTACGATTAGGGCGCCTAATAATACCGCTGATACCGCATCTCCTGGCACACCTAATGTTAATAACGGTACTAATGAACCACCGGTTACCCCGTTATTACCTGACTCTGCTGCTGCTAAACCATGCATTGAACCATTACCAAATTCATCGGGTTTCTTAGCAACACGCTTGGCTTCGTTATAACAAGCAAAGGCTGAAATATCTGCCCCAGCACCAGGGACTGAGCCGATTGATGTCCCAATTAATCCACTTTTGACGCTGGTTGGTAAAATCTTTTTAAAATCTGAGAAGCTAAGTAGTTTATAACTGAACTTAGGTGGAACATCAGGTTGATTACTAGACATTTTTTCTAATTGGTTTAACCCTTCAGTAATGGCAAACAAACCAATTAAAACAGGGATAATATTAATCCCACTGTATAGATCTAAGATACCAAAAGTAAAACGAGGAACACTACTAATAGGGTCAAGGCCAACCATTGAAATTAATAGACCAATCGTACCTGCTAGTAAGCCTTTCATTATGTTTTTAGCAGAAACACTAGCAATAATGGTAAGTCCGAATAATGCTAATGCAAAATATTCAGGTGCATTAAAACGTAAAGCAAAATCAGCCAAAATAGGTGCGACACCAATTAAGACAATTGTACTGATTAATCCACCGATAAACGATGCAACTGCTGCGATACTTAATGCCTTCGCTGCTAATCCCTTTATGGCCATTGTATGGCCATCTAGTACCGTTGCTGCGGAAGCTGGTGTACCAGGTGTTTTAAGTAAAATAGCTGCTATTGAGCCGCCATAAATACCTCCAATATAGACACCGATCAGCATCACGAGTGCTGGTGTTGGCATCATTGAAAAAGTGAAAGGTAATAATATTGCAACACCCATTGTTGCTGTTAAACCTGGTAGTGCACCTAAAATAACACCACCTAATACACCTAATACAAGTATTGGAAATACTTCCATGCTGAATGCGGAAGCAAATCCGCTAAGTAAATAATCCATCATAATAATAACCTAGAAAAAGAGTAAACCTTCAGGTAGTGAAATAATAAATACATCACTAAAGAGGAAATAAATTGCGAATACAAACACCCATGCAACAACATAATAAAGTGGCTTTTTGACACGGTAGTACACAAGGTAATAAGTAAAACCAACAAGGCTGGCAGGTAAGTAACCTACTAATGTTATTAATGCTGCGTAGCCTATTAATAATGTAAAACCGAAAAGAGCGTGGCTTGTAATTAGTTTAATTTCTTTTTTAACCGTTTTCTTTTTTACATATTGAATAATTAAAACACTACAGATAATTATTTGAAGAATAGCGACAACTGTTGGGAAAAAACCTGCCCCAACGGGTGCATCTTGATATCGTGGTTCCGGAAATTGGGTAATGAGGACTAATACTACTAGGCTTAAAAAGATCATTAAGCCGGGAAAAAATATGTTGCGGTTAATCATAATAAACTCTCTCGAATATATATTATATTCTTGTTAATCACAGAGCTAAGGTTACCCCTAGCTCTGTTTATTAACTTTATTGGATAAACTTACTTAATACTTCAGCATCTTTGTTAACAAAGTCAGTGAACTCTTGCGCTTTAAGAGGGTGGATAGTCATCGCACCTTTTGACATAAAGTCTTTAAACTCAGCAGATGCCATTGCTTGGTCAAATGCGTTACCTAAGATTTCAATAATCTCATCTGGTGTCCCTTTAGGTGCGCCAATACCACGCCATGTACCTGTTGTTATATCAAGACCTTGCTCTTTTAATGTTGGTACATCTGGGATGTAAGAGATACGCTCTTCTGACATGACGCCTAATGCTTTTAATTGGCCTGAACGTAATTGTGCAATGGCTTCGCCTGGCGTAACCATAGTCACTTGCGTATGATGACCGAGTACTGAAGGAATTGCTTCTGATGAGCCATTGTATGGCACTGCATTTAATTTAATATCTTGATCTTGCTCTAATGCCATCAGGTAAAAGTTAGGTGCAGCCGTTGAAGCAAATTTAATTTTTCCTGGTGCTTTCTTCGCTTCTGCAACTAAATCATTAACTGTATTGAATGGGCTATCTGCTGGAACTAAAATGACCGCTGGATCTAAGTTAACCATACGGATTAGTTCGAAGTCATCAGCGTCATTTTGCATTAAGCCCATTTGTGGTAATGAAGCTATTTCACGTGTTACTACTGTAAGTGTGTAGCCATCTGGGCGTTGTCTAGCGCCAAAGCTCATCCCTACCGCACCAGCACCACCAGTTCTATTCATTACAGAAATACTTGTACCTAGTATATCTTTAGCACTATTAGCTAAAGTACGACCAACGGCATCAGTACCACCACCAGCACCAAATGGCACAATTAGACGGATATTTTTAGCTGGGTAATCAGCTGCAAAGCTGGTTGCTGACATGATTAATCCTGCGCTAATTAATGCGGCTTTGAATAGTTTTTTCATCATTTCATTCCTTAATATAGATAAAATATAAATGTTCTTGATGCTGTAATGGATAATAAGTTTATCGTCATACTATTAATGCTTAATCGAACTTGCATTTTGTGTGTAAAGGATAAAGGAAGATAAGCAGAGAAAGAGAGATTAAGGCAATTTGCTCTACTTGGATCACGAAAGTTAGGTAGAGAATGTGGGGTAGATCTACTAATTACATTTTTATTTTTATGAAGTGAATGTTTTTTGAGCAGAAATTTTAGGCATTATGGTTAATTAGTATGACTTAATGCTTAATCGTGAGCATACTTTAGAAGTTATTATAATCGGATTAATGTTGTTATTAGCCTATTTTTAAAGTTTTATTTATTGAGCTTTTAGATAACTAAGTAAACCAAGCTAAAGGGATACCCAGATTATTATGCTACATTTCAACCTAAGGTTATTTAATCCTAATTAACTGTTAATTAAGTATTTTTATTTTAAAAGTATATTAATTAGGCAGAGGGATTGTTATTTGTAGCAAAAGTATTGATGCGTTAACATTTACCTATCAAGACAATTAGTCATGACTAAATTTGTAGTTATTTATTTTGTAGTACTATTGTAGTTTATATTTTATGTTAACGGGCTTTCTTGTAAGTTTATTAAGAAAAATGAAGAGGGTAATGAGCTATTGGTAAACAATACTGGTAACTAATTATCAGTAAGTAATAAAAATTAATAAGTGATGGGTAGAGGTTTAATGAGTGAAGATTTGATATTAGCCTTCTGTTTTCTTAACTGTTAACAATAGAAGGCTAAACTTTTTTAGTTTGATAGTTTAAAAGGAAAGGCCAACAACAAATTCAACAGTTGGGTCTTCATCTATAAAAAGAGAGTTTCCTGAAATATGTTTTTCTTGTCTAACGCCGACGCTAAATAATAAAGGGTCATTGATAAGTGAAACACCCGCTCTATAACCATAAGTATCGACATCACTACGGCTTCCAACAAAATAATGGCTATATAATAATCCAAAATAAGGTCTGATAGTTTCATGAACTGGGATGTAAAAGGTACTCTCTAGTGTGCCCTTAGCAATAGAAGGCTCTCCTGAAAACCAATATTCGTAAGCTGCACCTAAAGCCAGGTTATCGACAGCAAAATAATGCAGCCCAACACCTGCAACAGTATAATCTTCGCGCCCCACAGAAGCGCTACTTAATTTAACATCGAATGATTTATTACCTGCTTGTAAAGAGGCTGCGTAAGATAGTTGGCTAAACGATAAAATAATCAGTGCTAGTATATATTTCATAAAAACTCCTTTTGTTCATGAATGGTGTTTATTTTTATATAAGAGGATTATGTCGTATAAAAAACAACATTTATATAATAAACAGCGATTGGTTTATTATTTAGCCCATACAGATAACATATTTGCTAATTGTGACATAGTAAATTAGCTTAGTGCTAATACCAATCACACTAATTAACTGATCTATTTTACTTGCTAAAATAACTTATTTCTTCGTTGTAATTTTCGCAAATAGAACAACTATTTAACTCAAATTACGCCTTAAACTAAGTCATTTTTTCTGCGCAAAATTTAGATCACTTATTTAATATAATTGGTATAATATGTTGTAATATATTATTGATTACCCCCCACCTTAAACAATTATAAAGGACACGGACATGACGCTTAAAAAAAATAAGTTAGCATTTTCTTTGCTAACAGCTCTCTTTTTTTCATTACCTATCAGTCAAACTTTTGCACATGAGCACCATTGCGATATAAAAGAGACTGAACTTGGCAACACAATGAAATATATTAAAAGTGAACTAAGAGCTTATAACAAAGGTTTTGATTCTGAAGATAAAGCGGAAATGAAAGAGCATGCCGGTGAGTTAGTTAAGTTAACTGCAAAAGCTGAAACATTAATTCCAGCAAGTATTGCGATCACTAACCACGCTGAAAAAGTAGAAGACTTAACGGCTGAGCAAAAAGCTAAATTTGTTCAATATCAAGAAGAAATGAGTGAATTGAATGAGACGTTTATAGCGTTAAGTGAGACAACAGACGAAACTGAAATAGAAACACTTTTGGGTAAAGTTAAAGAACACACTAAAACTGGCCATCAACAATTCCGTTTAGATTGTAAAAAATAATTTTTAATGATCTTAAAAAGGCTTATATATTGTTATATAAGCCTTTTTATTATTTTGCTAAAAATACTTTGGAAGGGTCAACGAGTAAGCGCTTTCCAATTGCTTCACGTCCAAATAACATAAGATAGTTCATATCTGCACGATCTGTTAGTGTGATTTCAATGTCCCATGTTTCATTACCTAATGTCATCGGCGTTTCTATGACATAGCGTTGTTCTGAATTGCCGTTAGATGATTTTATTTTTCGAATATCACAGATCACCGCTTCACAGGAAACCAATGTCTCTACATTATGGATATCAGGGTGAATATCAAATTTAACCCACGGCTTTCCTTGCTTCATATATTTAACAATATTATCAACATGCAAAGACGAGGTTTTTGCCCCGGTATCAACCCTGACTTGCATCGCAGCAATACCTAATTCAGGTAAAGCAATAGATTCCAGTCGACCAATTATTTTTTTGTCTTCAACATTCATATTATTTTACCTGTAGATGGTTAGTATTATTCAAGTCATCCTCAGGTCGCAGAAAGTCTTGTACAGATTCAATATGTTCAAACACGGCTTCATCATCTTCTTTAAAATAAGCTATATGGAACATTGCCTCACCTTCTTGTACTAAAGGGATGTTTTGCTGACCGATCAAAATACCTGAGCGGGTTGCTTTAACAATGCCTAAGATATCGCCATAAGGACTACCAATTTCAGCCAGTTTATCACCGCTTGTTACACGATCACCTAATGCGACTAAGTGCTTCACCACACCACTTGCATTGGCACGTAACCATCCACTGCTATTGGCTATATAAGGCTCTTTTAATTTTCGCTTAGCCGTGGTTTTACGCATCATATTGAGGTGACGTAATACATTTTCAATCCCCTTAATACCGGCATTAATGGAAAAGTCATCAAAACGCAGTGCTTCTCCTGCTTCATACAATAACACTCTTGTATCATTTGCTACCGCTGACTCTCGCAGAGAACCATCAAGCACATTAGAGTGCAGGATAACTGGACTGGCAAAAATTTGAGCTAGCTCTTTTGTTTCAGGGTCATTCATATCACCACGAATTTGCGGTAGATTAGAGCGATGAATTGCACCCGTATGTAAATCAATCCCATAATCACAATGCTTAACAATTTGCGTTAAAAATATATGTGCTACACGCGCCGCTAAAGAGCCTTTTGAAGACCCAGGGAAGCAGCGATTTAAGTCACGTCGATCTGGCATATAACGGCTCTGATTGACAACCCCGTAAACATTGACCATAGGCACAGCAATCACAGTCCCCCTAATGATTTTGAAGTTAGGTTTATTGATTAATCGCCTAATAATTTCAATGCCATTTAATTCATCGCCATGTACCGCTGCACTGATAAAAATGGTGGGGCCTTCTTTTGTTCCACGAATGATTTGCACTGGTAATGAAACATCGGCGTCGGTATATAGTTTTGCAACAGGTAATTCAATTTTACGTTGAGTTCCTGGTAAAATGTCAAAATCACCTATACGTAGAGTTTTCATATTTATTATCCTCGACCACGTGTTTTATTTGTTATTGTCTTAGGTCTTTTTTCAAGAAAGTCAAAGACCATTCCAGCAATATTCATTCCCGTTGCTTTTTCAATGCCTTCTAAACCGGGGGATGAGTTAACTTCCATCACCATTGGGCCATTTTCAGAGCGTAATAAATCAACACCACAAAAGTTTAAGCCCATTATTTTAGCGGCATTCACAGCGGTTTCTCGTTCTTCTTTGGTTAACTTTACCACGACAGCTGAGCCCCCACGGTGTAAGTTTGAACGAAACTCTCCTTCAGCACCTTGGCGTTTCATTGCTGCGACAACACGCCCACCAATCACTAAACAACGAATATCAGCGCCGCCAGCTTCTTTAATAAACTCTTGTACTAAAATATTTGCTTTAAGCCCCATGAATGCTTCAATAATGCTTTCTGCTGCTTTAGCGGTATCAGCTAATACAACACCAATGCCTTGCGTTCCTTCAAGTAGTTTAATAACAACAGGCGCGCCACCAACATTTTTAATTAAGTCTTTAATATTATCTGGTCTATTAGCAAACCCCGTTCGTGGCATCCCGATCCCTTTACGAGAAAGTAACTGCATTGAGCGTAATTTATCGCGCGAACGACTGATCGCAACTGACTCATTAATATTATAAGTCCCCATCATTTCAAACTGGCGTGCGACAGCGGTGCCATAAAAAGTAACAGATGCCCCGATACGAGGAATAATCGCATCATATTCAGGAAGCTCTTCTCCATGGTAACGTACAGTAGGGCGGCTACTAGTGATATCCATATAACAGTGCAATGTATCTATAATATCAACTTGGTGGCCCTGTGCTTCACCAGCTTCCTTTAATCTGCGAGTGGAGTATAAATTAGCGTTTCTAGATAAGATTGCAATTTTCATAATGTTAATTCCTGTACTAAATATTATAAATTACGAGGCGAAGGTATTCGCAAAACAGCAACCTAGATCTAATCAATAAGCTAACTTTTAACTTAAAAGGTGATTATTAACCGAAGTGCTAATTTAGGGCGTGGAGTGTATAGGCAAACTTTTATATAATAAAATTAATTGTTTTGTGGTTTATGATAAAAAAAATTGATTAGTGGTGGCTTATGAAAATTGAATTATTAACAACATTCTTAGAGGTAAGTGCAACCTTACATTTCCGTATTGCTTCTGAAAATTTATTCATCACTCAATCTGCGGTGAGTGCCAGAATTAAGCTATTAGAAGATGAGCTAGGGGTGCTTTTATTTGACCGTTCTAAAAAGAGCTTAAAACTCACGCCTGAAGGTCACCGCCTAATAAAACATGCCAATGAATTGATTCTGATGTGGCAAAAAACCAAACAAGATGTAGGTTTAAGCGCTGAACAGTCGACTCAGTTAGTGGTTGGGGCTAAAAGCACAATTTGGGATATTGTGCTGCAAAACTGGTTATACAAAGTCCATATTAATATGGATGAAGTAAGTCTTTTAACCAGTACTTATAGTGCGTCTGAGCTGAGAAAAAGCTTACTCAACCGTGTTATTGATATCGCTTTTTTATTTGAACCAACTTATATCAGTGAAATTATCTCTGAAAAAGTAGCTACAGTACCGCTCCATTTAGTGACCACGGATCCGGATAATATTAACAATGTGGCTGCACTTAAAGATTTTATTATGGTGGATTATGGGGAGTCTATCAGTGCGCAATATTTAAGAGCCTTTCAGGATGTGCCTGAAGCAAAACATTTCATGAGCCAGCCCCGTATCGCCTTAAATTTCATTCTAGAAGCCGGTGGAACAGCATATCTTCCCAGACAAATTACCTTTGAATATTTGAAAAGTGAGAAGCTATTTTTAGTTGAAGATGCGCCAGTTTTTAGTCGTGATATTTATGCAAATTATCTCGTTAAAAACCAGAAAATAGAAGTGATCGAACAAGCCTTAAAATTATTTCCATATGTAAGAACTTGATAGGAAAGTGAGATAAAGCGCGGACCATAGTATTGAATACAGCCGCGCTCCTGTCTTTGATTAAAGAAGTAATAAACTACCTAAACCTAAGAAGACAATAAAACCAAAAATATCAGTGACAGTGGTTAGTACCACAGAGCCTGACAAAGCAGGGTCAATATTAAACTTGTTTAAAATCCAAGGTACCCAAACACCGGATAAAGAAGCAATTAAAATATTACCTAAAATAGCAATGAAAATAGTTAATGAAAGTAATGGGTTATCAAACCAAAAGTAAGTAATAGCACCAATCACTACTGCCCATAACACACCATTAATCGCGCCAACTTTTAATTCTTTAGCAATAATATTTCTTTTATTAGTATCATTAATTTGACCCAATGCTAGGCCTCGAATAATCAAGGTAATGGTTTGACTACCCGATATACCACCCATCGAAGCGACAACAGGCATTAGTACCGCTAAAGCAACAACTTGTTGGATCGTTGCTTCAAATAACCCAATAAACCATGAAGCTAAAAATGCAGTGACTAAGTTAACCCCTAGCCAAACTGCGCGGTTTTTAGAGCTTTGCCAAATACTACCAAATAAATCTTCCTCATCTACTAAACCAGCAGATTGATTAAGTTGGGATGCCAATATATCTTCTTTATAGCGATAGGCCGCAGGTAAATCTAAACGCCCAGTTAAGCAATGATTCTCGTCTACAACGGGGAGTGCTGAACGGTCTGAGTCAATGAGTTTTTCTGCTGCATCTGCAATTTCATCATTAGTATTAATAAAAAGCACATCAGTCTCTATTAAGCTTCTGTATTGCTGGTCATCGTCTGCAGTGAATATTGAATTGAGTGGGATTTCACCTACTAAAGCGCCATCGTCATTAACGATATAAACGACATCGGTAAATGCGGGTAAACTTTTAGAGCATACTTTTTTGACCGCTGATAGCGTTAACCGCTGAGGTAATTGCACTTCAGTAAAGTTTTGCCAGCGTCCAACTTCTTCTTCAGTGTAATCACAGGATTTTTTATACAGACTTCGTTGCTTAGCCGTCATATTGGTAACAGCGTAATCGATGAAGCGATTATCTAAACTTTCAGATAACTCTATCAGGTGAACGGCATCTAATTTAGTCAGTAAAGGAAAGCAATACTCATCATCTAAGGTGTTGAGTAATAACTTCCTTGAATCATGTTTCATTTCAATGAACACATTTTGATGCGTTTCATCACTTAACGATTCCCAGATACTGGTTCTAAGGTTAAGCGGGAACGATTCTAGTAAAACCGCTATTTGTTCATCAGAGAGTTGCTCTTCGACTTCGTTAGCTAGTTCGTTTATTGTGGTTGTTGTTTCAGTTTCTGAGTCAAAGTGTAGATTAATTTTGTCAATATAATCTGCTAACAAATCTAGTGCCATAAACCCTCCTATTTATTCTGTATCTGTGTTTACTGTCGTATTATTTTGTCGTTGGTGCTGTTCAAACCAAAAGTTCATAAAGTCCGCTGTTAAGGATTGCTCTATTTCCATTGCTCGCTCGGTCGGGCAAAAAATAGTAAATATAAGTTGTGTATCACCAATGTCAGAGGTCGCCACTTGAATATGCGGCTCAGGGCCTGCAATATTTACATCTAACCTGTTTTCTATCAATTGGTTATAACGAATCGCGACATCATTAAAGTCCTCACAATATTCATAGGCTTTTAAATAAAGTTTATCTAAGAATATGAAAGGGTTAACACTACCATCTCTAGTAATGGTGAAATGGTGCATGACATAACGTTTTAAAAAGTTAAGGTTTTTAATCGATGAAGTCACGAGTTTACTATTAGGAACATAAAGGGTTTTCCCGGTATATTCATAAGCATCGATATTTACCTCTAACAAGCTTAATTTAGCCCAATCAACGGAATGCACTTCACCATAGGATTCACCTACTTGGATCCAGTCTCCAATACGGAAAGGGCGACTAGAGACAATATATAAAAAGCCGATAAAACATTGAATAAACTCACGTGTCGCGATAACGATGGCAACAATAAAAGCGGCAATTGAGATCGCAAACTTATGGAATTCCACTGCCCAAATATTGAAAATACCAATTAACATTAAAATCGTAATGCCATTATTAACGATATTAATTTTTAAACGTTTATTGGTTTTCGCTTTTTTATTAACCCTTTTTAAAAGAAAAGTTTTGCAGGCTATTACACCCACAATCAGTAAGATGGTGAGAATACTATTACTATTGATAATGGTTTGCATAAATTGATTATTTGATAGATCAATTGATAATAGTTTTTCAAACATAACGGAAGTGCTCACTTAATTTTAAAAAAGGTCATTACTAACAATAACATGGAGCTCACTATCTATTCAAAGTTAGTGAGCCATCAATGTGTATATCACGTTGAGGGTAGGCGACGACGATATCATGCTCTGCAAATAGCTCTTCTAGGCGAAAGCGTATATTACTCTTTAAAACACGTAGACCTCCTTCAGAGTTGCTATCCATCCAAAAAGTAACCTCGAACATTAATGCATTGTCACCAAAGTCTTCAAATGTCACTACTGGTGCAGACTTATTAGCAATATATTTTTGTTCTGTAGTGGCTTGTAATATAAGCTCGGCGACTTTCCTTGCCGGAGAGCCGTAGGCAACCCCAACGGTAACAGAGGTACGCACTAAGCTATCAATTAAGGTCCAGTTCACTACAGTGTTTTCTAATAACTTACTGTTTGGAATTAATAAATGAACGCCATCAATACGGCGAACACGTGTTGATCGTGTATTAATTTGTTCAACAACCCCTTTCGCTCCATCAACCTCTAAAAAATCACCAATACGAATTGGTTGCTCCCACATTAAAATCCAGCCACTGATAAAGTTGTTAATAATATTTTGTGCACCAAAACCGAAGCCGATAGCAATTGCACCTGATAGGAAAGCGAAAGCGGTAATAGGGACATTAATCAGATCTAATGTTGTAACAGTCATAATCGCCATCGCAACCACGTAGAAAACACGCTGCATTAAATGGATAATATTAGGGTCGGTATTTTTTGAGGCCAAACGGTGAGTTAGCCTTTTAGCTGCCGATCGAGTTAAAAAAATACCTAAAATTAAAATAACAGGAATCAGCATGATATCCCCAACCGTTATTGCTTGGTCAGATACGGTTAATAATGTATAGGTTAAAATGTTATAGATCTTTGAAAAATCCATTTACTACCTCTAAGTCAATTTTTAAGGAGGATTTCATTACTATCATTTACTGATAAATAAAAGCATGCTTTTTATCATTACCTGTTAATGTGGTCCATCAGAAACTAGTTAAATTAAATAATTAAGTGATATTTTTTGCTTTTTCAACTATAAACGGAATTCACATTCTGCCTGCAGCTTTTAGGCTAGTCGTATTAGCTTATATTAAACGAGAATAATTATGATCAGATGTATGTTAATAAAGTCGGATAAATCATGTAAATATGGTGATCAGGCATTAATTGAAGTTTGGCAACAAAATCCTACAGACAAATTATGGATTGATTTTAATTGCCATGACCGTGATGAGGAACGCCTCTATTTAACCAAGTTAGGTTGCCATGCACTAGCTATTTCAGACGTTCATAGAGATCGACATCCTCCTAAAATTGAGGAGTTCGATAATTTTATCTTCATGTTATACCGTGGCATTTATGAAACGGGAACGGATTTGGTTTTTGATCATCTGCAAATTGGTTTATTTGTTGGAGAAAATATTTTAATTACTTCTCATGCTCGTGAATCTATCTCAATTAATAAATTATTCAGTGAAGAAGGGCAAAAATACTTATTCAAAAGCTCGCTGACATTAGGGTTACGCATTTTTCATTATAGCTGCGGCATTTATCTCCAACAGTTATTTGATTTTGAAGAGAAGCTAGAAGCTTTGGAGGATAAGTTTCAAGAGGGGGGCGACGATAAAATGATGCAAGAAATTATTTTGTATCAATCCCGCTTAACAAAGCTAAAGCGTACTTTTAATTATCACCGTAACATAGGTGATGAATTAAAAGTGTTAGTTTCCGATGATGACTCATCTATTGTGCATATCTCTGATCAGCATACAGTGACAGATGTACATGAAAGAATTGAGCGTTTATTGAGCCTGTCACAAATGCACTATGATATTTGTAGTGATTTAATTAATGGCTATCTATCCGTTGCTTCGCATCAATTAAACGCAACGATGAGAGTATTAACGGTCATTACAGCTATTTTTATCCCATTAGGGTTTTTAGCAGGTTTATATGGTATGAACTTCGATTATATTCCTGAACTAAAAGTAGCTTATGGATACTTTTATTTATTAGGCTTTATGGCCCTGATTGTTGTTGCATTAATTGTATTTTTTAAAAAGAAACGTTGGCTTTAATTTAAAAAATTAGTCTATTCCTTAGCGCGTTAACATTTGCCTTTATGATTACTTTAAATCGAAGGCGTATTTTGAGCTCGACTAATTCTATAAGTATCTACAATACTAAGTAGCCAAGATCCAGCCATAATATAAGTACAGGTGTTCATGGTCTGTTGTTTATTCGAAAGTAGCTCGCTGACGGCTAAGGTTATTTCGTTGATATCGAATGGAATATAGCCATTTTGTATTTGTAAGATAAGTTGGTTTATTTCTACCAGTAAGGTGCTGAATAAAACGCCTAAAGGAATAATAAAAGCCATTGCAAATACGATGCCTGAGATAGTGCGTTGGTATAAAAAATGCCCTGCACCAGGAACAACAAAAGCATTGAGCAATATCGCTTTTAATATTTTTTTCATATATGAGTCTGTACTTTTTGATTGCCTTAGGTAATTGTAAGTCAACTCGAACATTGTTTTTATCAATTTTAAGCGTAAGTTTATAATATTTATATCAGGGAGATTGTATGAGTTTAGAGATGTTTAACTTAGATGGAAAAGTCGCGATTGTGACGGGTTGTAATACTGGATTAGGTCAAGCAATGGCATTAGGTTTAGCTGAAGCAGGTTGCTCTGTTGTTGGTGTGAATAGAAGTGCCCCTACTGAAACCGTGGCAAAAATGAATGCCGCAGGTTATAACTTTTTAGATTTACGCGTTGATTTATCAGATCAAAGTGAGATTCCCAAAATAATTCAACGCTGCCTTTTGGTTTACAAAAAAGTGGATATTTTAGTAAACAATGCTGGCATTATTCGCCGTGAAGATGCGCTGGATTTTTCCGAGCAAGATTGGGACGATGTGATGAATGTGAATAGTAAAACTGCATTTTTCCTATCGCAAGCCGTTGCTAAACAATTTATAGCTCAAAACAGCGGTGGCAAAATTATTAATATTGCCTCTATGCTGTCCTTCCAAGGAGGCATTAGAGTACCTTCTTATACGGCTTCAAAAAGTGCGTTAATGGGAGTCACCAAAGCAATGGCGAATGAATGGGCAAAGCATAATATAAACGTCAATGCGATTGCACCGGGTTATATGGAAACTAATAATACTGAAGCGTTACGAGCTGATCAGCAACGTAACGCGGCAATCTTAGAGCGAATCCCTGCTCAGCGTTGGGGTAAACCTGATGATATTGTAGGGCCATGTGTATTTTTAGCTTCAAATGCAGCGAACTATATTAATGGTTATACGATTGCTGTAGATGGTGGCTGGCTAGCAAGGTAATTTTTGTTAACTAGATTGGTTGGATTACAGTGATGCCGATTCACTTGCTGCATTTAAAGTGTAGCAAGTGAATGACTCTTTTTGTTTGAAAAATAGAGTTAACTTAATTGCTTTTGGTAAGCAGGGAGGTGGCTTGATGAACCGCTCGTTAATGTATTAATTAATGTGCCTAGTTCTTTTAATCCTGCCAAAATTTTATCAGTATTGATTGCTGAAAAACCCAGTCTTATATAATTCTTAGGGGCATCTTTACCCATAAATAAAGAATCTCCGGATTCAATTAAAAGTCCTTTCTCAGCCGCTTTTTCACGTAGATATTGGCTCGTTAAAGCAGGAGGTAACCCTATCCAGAAGCAGAAACTACCAGGTGTAGAATGAATTTTGCATCCATTAAGATGTTTCTCAATTCCCTCTTGCATTAAATTCCATTTCTTTTCGTAAGCGCGGCGCATACGTCTTACATGGCTATCGTAATAACCTTGGCTGATAAATAATGCGGCAATGCGTTGGTTGTTAGACGGTGGATGACGATATTGTAATGCACGTAATTTTCGTAATTCTTTGATTAAAGAAGCATCTGCAACCATATAGCCAATACGAATTCCTGGCGTCAGTGATTTAGATAAACTACCAACATAAATAACACGCCCATCCTGATCGAAGCTTTTAAGGGCAGGTAAAGGCTCTTCAATAAAGTTTACTTCGCTTTCGTAATCGTCTTCAATAATAATAAAGTCATCTTTAGATGCTTGTTCTAAAAGTGATTTACGTCTTTCAATATTCATAGTGACTGTGGTTGGATATTGATGGCTCGGAGTAGTAAAAACATAGTCACAGCCTTTTAATTGTTTACCTACTTTAAGGCCAGCATTATCTACTTCTAACCCTTTGATTTGGCTGCCTCTCATTGATACTACATGACGAAAATGTGCGTACCCAGGATCTTCTATGCCAAAGGTGACTGACTCATCTGCTAATAAATTAGATAAGAGAAATAATGAATTTTGTGTACCTAAGGTAATTAAAATTTCTTCTGGTTTAGCCGAAATGCCTCGTTTTGATAGTATTTGCTGACGAATTTGAGACACTAACTGCGGATCATCGATATCAATAAAGCCTTCAACCCACTCATGTAACTTACCTTTACTTTCGGCGATACGAGAGCATTCACGCCATTGATAAAGAGGGAATTCAGCAACGTCAATATGGCCATAAATAAATGGGTAGGGGTAGCTTAACCAGTTTTCATCCTTGTTCAACGAAGGCAATTTACTTGGCAGCTTTTGCATGCGTTGAGACCAATTTGGTTGACGCGAAGATCGCACCACTTGTTGCGGATTTGTTTGCACTGAATTGGTGAGGTGTTGCACCAAAAGTAAATCAGGGTGTACAAAAAAACCACTACGCTTACGTGCAATTAAGTAACCTTCATCCACTAAACTTTCGTATACAAGCACAACTGTATTTCTAGATACTTTAAGTAATTGCGCCATCTTTCTACCTGAAGGTAAAGCCTTGTCACCAAAGGTGTCCTGCTCGATTAGCTCAACCAACTTTTCTCTAATCTGTTGTTGATAAGTGCTATTTTGATGAAGCTCAATATTTATTAGAAAATCAACCATTTGTACACCTGTGTGAAAGTTGGAGCGAATATTGTTTGTTAGTTTACGAGTTATGATTATTAACACTAGTTGCTAGGCAATTTTTACGCCAATTTTTTGAATTATCAGATATCTACTCAGGTAAGCTTAAAATGTTGTGGGCTATCAATTAATTATATGAGCTTAAAAATTTGTGGACTATCAATTAAAAAAACTGGCCCTGTATCTTATTTTTTGCAACGCGTAATTTAAATAACAACAACGGCGTTAGTTAAAAAGTTCACTCGAATTTAGTTAAGTGGCGGGTAAATCCTATAAACCCATTAAAAGTCACTAAAATGGGTTTGATTAGCTTAATAAAGCATTAATCGGGATAGGATACTGATAGGGCATCATCTGGCGAAACGTATGGCATTTTTAAGCTTTCTGCGACACTTTGATTGGTTACCTTACCGTGTATCACGTTCAACCCATTTTTTAGGTGAGCGTCTGCTAATAACGCATCTTTATAGCCCAATTTAGCTAAGCGTAAAATATAAGGGAGTGTGGCATTATTAAGTGCAAATGCAGAGGTTCTCGCTACGGCACCTGGCATATTAGCTACACAATAATGCACTACGTCATCGACGATATAAGTAGGCTCTGAGTGTGTTGTTGCTTTCGATGTGGCAAAACAGCCCCCTTGATCGATTGCTACATCTACCACCGCTGACCCAGCTCGCATTTCTTTAATCATCTCTGCTGTGACTAACTTAGGGGCAGCGGCACCCGGAATTAACACACCACCAATCACTAAATCAGCATCTTTGACTAAGGATTCCAAGTTAAATTTATTGGAGTAGGCCGTTTTTATGGTTGAACCAAATTGAGCGTTAATACGACGTAACGTATCAATATTGTTATCTAGTAAAGTAACATCAGCGCCTAGCCCAATTGCCATTTGTGCTGCATTAGTGCCAACAACGCCACCACCGATGATCACCACTTTAGCGGGTGGAACGCCTGCAACACCACCTAATAGTAAGCCAACACCGCCATTAGACTTCTCTAAGCATGCTGCACCGGCTTGTATTGACATGCGACCGGCCACTTCGGACATCGGTGCTAATAAAGGTAAACTACCATTGTCACTGGTAACGGTTTCATAGGCGATACAAACAGCTTTGCTTTTGATTAGATCCTGCGTTTGCTGTAAATCAGGTGCAAGGTGTAAATAGGTGAAGAGTAGTTGATCAGGGCGCAGCTTTTCACGTTCAATAGCAAGCGGCTCTTTGACTTTTACGATCATCTCACAGGTGGAAAATACCTGATCTGCATTGTCTAAAATCATTGCGCCAGCATCAATATATTCTTGATCACTACAGGCAATGCCTTCGCCGGCTGTTGTCTCAATATAAACAGTGTGGCCTGCACTGGTCACCTCTTTTACGCTTGCAGGTGTCATACCTACGCGGTATTCATGGACTTTAATCTCTTTAGGAACGCCGATAATCATATATTACTCCTCATTATTATTTACATTGATGTTATACCCATATTGCGTTATATCTGTTTTAAATCACTTTACTACTAATCACTACTAATAGTAAGGCTATTAGTTTATGGCTAAATAAACAGTTTTATCCTCTCTATATTTTGATTATTTATTTTAAAATCGAATATAATACTTATTTTGGTAATTAAATTAGTTGATAATTTTAATAAATCACAAGGACGTAGTAGATGGCACTAGATAGAATAGATCGTAATATATTACGAGAGTTACAAAAGAATGGACGTATTTCTAATGTCGAGCTTTCTCAAAAAGTAGGGTTAAGTCCAACGCCTTGTTTAGAAAGAGTTAAGCGTTTAGAAAAACAAAAAGTCATTACCGCTTATACGGCACTACTAGACCCAGATCAGCTTAATGCATCATTGCTTGTGTATATTGAGTTAACGCTTAAACGTACAAATGTAGATGTATTTCAACGTTTTAATGAAGCAGTAAAACAATTTGACTCTATTTTAGAGTGTAACCTTGTTTCGGGTGACTTTGATTATCTACTAAAAACACGCGTGGCAGATATGAGTGCATATCGTAAAGTACTGAGTGAAACATTGCAGTTTCTTCCTGATATCAAAGATTCAAAAAGTTATGTGGTGATGGAAGAGGTTAAATACTTAACCAGTATTAATATTCCGAATTAACTTTCTTATTGAAAGGGCGGTATAAAAGTGACTTATTAAAGTAGTCTTTATCAGGCTGACAACGCATTAATAAGTCATTATTGCAAAGAGATTGTTTAGTCGCTCATGATTCTAGCCACGGCTAAACCGTAATCTATTGTTTCACTATTTTGAAATTATCCCAAGCCTGTGACGTTGGCATAACTTCCAAACTATTGATATTTAAGTGAGCAGGTTGCTCTGTAATCCAGAAAATAATATCGGCAATATCCTCTGGTTGTATCGCATTTGCACCATTATAAATTTGATTGTATTTTTCTTGGTCACCATTAAAACGCACCAAGCTAAATTCACTTTCAGCCATACCTGGTTCTAGACTAGTAACACGAACACCTGTTCCTGCAAAATCACTGCGTAAGTTTCGTGAGAATTGTGCAACAAATGCTTTGCTTGCCCCATAGACATGGCTACCAGGATAAGGCCAATTACCTGCAATACTGGCTAAATTAATAATCGTTGATGATTTTTGTGCTTTTAATGTAGGTAATAAGCTATGCGTTACATTCACTAAGCCTGTTACATTCGTATCAATCATTGTATGCCAATCAGAGAGTTTAGCTTGATCTGCAGGCTCTGCGCCTAATGCAAGCCCAGCATTGTTTACTAAAATAGCGACCTGTTGAAAACGTTCTGGTAAATTTTTGGTAAATTCCGTTACATCATCGCTGCTTCTAACATCTAAAACGGCATAATAAACGGCGACTAAAGGTGATAACTCATCACTTAATGCCTTTAGCCTTTCCTCTCTGCGTCCAGTGATAATCAATGGGTAGCCATTTGCTGCAAACTTTTTAGCGGTTGCTAAGCCAAAGCCGGCTGTTGCGCCTGTAATAAGCACCACTGGTTTTTGTTGAGTTGTCATATTAAATCCTTTAAACGTATTATTTAGCGCATTACACACTATTATAAAATAGTCATGATTAAGCGTTGAGCTCAGTTAAAACTTGATCGATCGTATCGGCAATAAAATCAGCTTCTTCATGTGTTAATGTTAAAATTGGGCATAAACAAAGCGTATTATTTAAGAATTTAAATGAACGATTTGTACGACCAATAATTAATCCTTTTTGCATACACATACCGGCAATTTTAATGGCAACTTGTTCATCGACGGGTGCTTTTGTTTGCTTGTCTGTGACGAGCTCAATGCCTAATAACAAACCTTTACCACGTACATCACCAATAATACTATGTTTTGTCGCTAAGTCTTTGAGCTTGTTCAATAAGTATTCACCGACTACGGCAGTATTTTCTACCAAATTTTCTCGTTCAAGTATTTTTAAATTAGCCAATGCAGCGGCTGGGCCTGATGTACAACCTGCATAGGTACTAATATCTCGGAAATAGGCTTCTCGGTCGCTTCCATCAGCCAAAAACTCGTTGAAGATAGCTTCTGTTGTGACAACACATGAGATAGGCGCATAACTAGATGCAACCCCTTTAGCTAAGGTAACAATATCAGGTTTAATGCCATAGTGTTGGTAACCAAACCATTTTCCGGTTCTGCTCATGCCACAAACTACTTCATCAATATGTACCAGAACATTATATTTTTTGCAGATTTCCATCACCGCAGGCCAATAACCTTCCGGTGGTGTTATGACGCCACCGCCCGCTGTGATTGGTTCAAAAATGACTGCGCCGACTGTTTCTGGCCCTTCACGTAGAATCACTTTTTCTAATTCTTTTGCTGCTAAAATGCCGTAATCTTTAACGTCACCAAATTGACTTCTGTATTCACAACAATGTGGAAATTCAACAAAACCAGGTGCAAATGGACCGTAATGTAAACGTCGTTCTTCCTGACCCGTTGCACTTAATGCACCAATTGTTGTGCCATGGTAATCGCGCTCTCGGTATAATATTTTATTCTTTTTGCCACCGTATTTTAGTTGTGAAATTTGACGCACAATTTTAAAGGCTTTTTCATTTGCTTCAGAGCCAGAGCTTGCGTAATAAACGCGACTCATGCCCGGCATCTTCTCTAATAGTTTTTCTGCAAATTCTGCCGCAGGTTCTGTTCCGGTTGTACTACCAAAAAAGTTAAGTTTAACAAGTTGATCTCTTACTGCATCTGCAATCTCTGTGCGACCATAGCCAACATTAACACACCAAACACCACCAGAAGACGCATCGAGATAATTATTACCTTTTGCATCAGTAATACGAGTTCCTTTCCCTTCAACCATCACCATTGGATCTTGCTTTTTAAGGCCACTGTGTTGGCTCAAATGATGCCATACGTGATTACGATCTTTTTCAATTAATTGACGCATTTGTGAATCCATTTCCTGATCTCCTGTTATCGAGCTAAATTTTTGTCTATTTAAAATTAACTTAGTCCTTAACCCTATTCCTAGCGCCAACTTTTTTTTCCATGGTTCCAAATAAAATTAAAATTTTTAAGCAAAAGGTGGCGCTAACGTTATTTATCTTTGGCTCTAACATAAGTGTTGTAATGCATTGATAGTGTTTGCCAAGCTCACTCATTGTAAGGAAGTTAAGTGGAACAAATTTGGTATGTGATTCCAGTAGTCATGTTTGCTGCAGCAGTACGAGGCTATAGTGGTTTTGGCTTTGCCGTTATTGCTGTGGTAGGGCTTAATTTCTTTTTTGAACCTAAACAGAGCGTGGCTATTGTTCTTTCGTTAGACTTGATATGTAGCATTAACTTATGGAAACAGGCGATTAAACAGGCTGATTTCTCAGTGCTTAAAAACTTAATATTAGGATCGATTTTAGGTATTCCCATTGGTTATTGTTTTTTGTTATTTATCCCCGCTGATATTTTAAAACTGTTGATTTGTATTGCCATATTAGTCCTTGCTATGTTGTTATTTTCTAGCTTTAGACCTTTTGATGCGAGCAAGAATAGTAGCAAAATAGGGTTTGGTTTAGCCTCTGGAGTGGGCACCGCGAGCGCGTCAATTGGTGGCCCCATGATTGTGTATTACATGTTATCAAGTCATTTGAATACAAGTACCCAACGAGCAACGATGATCTTATTTTTTATCGCCAGTGAAGGGATTGCAATTATGTCATTAATTGCTGGTGGACAAACCGATAGCACCTTATTTAAAGCAGTGCTTATACTGATATTACCAACGTTATTAGCGGTCAAATACGGACAATACCAGTTTAATAAAAAGCCGCCAGAGTCGCTAAAGAGCTTCGCGTTACCGATTATGGTTATTGTGGCAGTGTTAGGCATGGTTCCAAGTGCGATGACATTTATAGGATAAAAGCAGGCTTCATCTTTTTGATTTGCAGCTATGTCATTGAAAAATGAGTGATGGAAGAGGTAAGTTTCACGAAAACCAGCGATAAAGTGCTTTCGTTAGATTTTCGTGAATTTATATAACTAGATAGTTTTAACCATTAATATTAACTACTACACGGCCACGTACCTTTCCTGTAATCAGTTGATTAGCTGTTGTTATTGCTTGGTCTAGCGTTATCTCTTGAGCAATATCATCTAGTACATCTTTATCTAATAATGTCGCTAAACGTTCCCATGCTTCGATCCTATCTGCAGTAGGGCGCATCACACTATCAATACCTGCTAATGTGATGCCTCGTAAAATAAATGGCATCACAGTGCTTGGTAAATCCATGCCTTGTGCTAAACCACAAGCTGCAACGACGCCACCGTATTTTAGGCTGGCACAAATATTCGCTAAAGTATGGCTACCTGCTGAATCGATCGCGGCAGCCCAACGCTCTTTCGCTAATGGGCGACCAGGTTCAGATAGCTCAGCGCGATCAATAACCTCTGCTGCACCTAATTTTTTAAGGTAGCTTGCTTCCTCAACTCGGCCCGTTGATGCCACTACGCGATAACCTAACTTACTTAATAAAGTGATGGCAAAGCTACCAACGCCACCATTGGCACCTGTGACTAGAATGTCACCTTTATCAGCGGTTATTCCATGTTTTTCTAAAGCCAGTACACATAACATTGCTGTGTAACCCGCGGTGCCAATGGACATGGCTTGTCGCGCAGAGAAGGCAGTTGGTAGCGGGATTAACCAATCACTTTTTAAACGTGCTTTTTCAGCTAGTCCGCCGCAATGCACTTCACCGACACCAAACCCATTTAATAACACTTGGTCACCTGATTGAAACTTTTTAGCATTGCTATCAATGACGGTACCCACTAAATCAATACCGGGGATCATTGGAAAATGACGCACAACAGGGCCTTTACCTGTGATAGCCAGCGCATCCTTATAATTTAAAGTGCTGTATTCTACTTTGATCGTGACATCACCTTCTGGTAATAGCGCTTCGTCAATTTGTTGTATTGTAGAGCGATAACCCTGTTCGTCTTTCTCGATTAAAATGCCATTGAACATAACTACTCCTATCAGACTCGTTGTCTATTGATAATAATAAAAATTTATTGTGGTAAGGTTGCAAGAAAGTGCTTGAAGTAATTGTCTATTGGCTCGCAGCTTTGCACTAATCTACTGCGACTCACTGCACCTTCCCAACCAATCCAAAAACCATCTGCTAATAACTCACAATCGGCGTCAATTGCTAATTCTTTGTGTATTTGAGCTTGCTTTAAACAGGCTGCAATACGTTGTTGCCAGGATTTAAATATGGCAATTAATAATGGGCGGAAGCTTTCTGGTAATAAATCTACTTCTTGCCCTAAATTACCCACTAAACAGCCTCGTTTGAAATGGTGACGAGTAATGCCTGATTTGGCACTCTCAACAAAGCGATTAATACGAGCGAGTGGTGAGTAGGTTTCATCTAACAAATACTTGTCTAATTTATTTTCAAAATACAGCGCATAGCTTTCAATAATTGCTAATCCAAATGCTTCCTTATTAGTAAAGTAATAATAAAAAGAACCTTTAGGTACACCTACTTTTTTTAAAATAGGGTCGATGCCAGAAGCAGCGAAGCCACTTTCAGTGAGTTGCTCAAGACCGCTGCGAATTAAAGCCGCTTTTGTTTCACTACTATGCTGTGAATGTTTTGAGGGTCTACCACGTCGTGGTTTTTGTATTGTCATTGTCATAATATGAATAATAGACCGATCGTCTATTTAATTGCAAAATCTTTTATTAAAAATGTAGAGGTGCAGTCTTTTTAGCTTTTATTTTTGTAGAAGGGAGAAAGTATCGGGAAGGTTAGGGGGTAAAAAAGGCCCATTTAAAACGTCAAATAGGCTTTTAGGGTAAATGATAAACGAGAGTTTAGTGGCGGTTATTTAAATAATAGAAGGTCGCTTGTGCAGCATCTCCTCCGGTATTATTTTGATTGTAAACGCCAGCTTTAAAGTACATGTATTGACCATCTTGATCGTAACCACTATTGGACATATCAAAAGTGCTAACAACATCATCTTTTCCATCGCGCATAATCGTTACGCTTAATAGGTCTCCAACAACTTTTATTTGATAATAGAATTTTTCATCCAATGCAATACCATCGCTTGGGTTACTGGCATTATCACTTCGGCTTCCGATCATGTTAACCCATACTTCTGAGCCTGTTCGTGGCTCATGAGCAAAATAAATCGATCCTTTGCTGTTGTTTGGTAGTTTTCGGTAGTAAAGGCGTACAGGTTCATCATCTTTTGCGTGTATTTGCCCTATTATGACACGTCCAATTTGGTAATCGTCGCCGCTAGTAGTAACTTGGTTAACTGCAAGGGTTGCATCTAAAATACCATCGACACCACCTGCTTTAGCTTGCTCGCTTGTTGATGTTGAAGAGAATACCCAGTTGTTTTTATTGACGCCTTGAGTGGAAATACTAGTATCACCTTCTCTTAACATTTCACGTAGTTCAGTACGTGTATAAGCGGTATTTTTTGAGGTTTTATAACCTTCTCCATCATCATAGAAAACCATGCCGCCATCATCTGTAGAGGTGTAAAAGTAAGGGTACTCTTCAAAACCGTCGTTTAGATCGTCTTCTTTAATTGAATCTGCTGTGCCACTGTTATCATCATCGGTTGGAATACTTAAATACCAACTAGCTAAATTAAAGTTTTCTGAAGGTGCTTCTGTTTCATCTAATGCTGCAAATGGTAGCTTGCTGTCATTAAGGATCAGGCTTTTGAATTGCACCGTACTGGTACCATTTTCAAATTGGTTATAAACACCGACTTTGAAATAACTATAAAGTGCATCCCAGTAAGTGATATCGAAATTTACTTTTTGCTGGTCATCGACATCAATTTTTAAACGGCTATCACCTACTTCAATATCAAATTTGGTTGGCGTTGCTGAGTCATAATCTGCTAGGTAATAAAAATCATAGGAATCCGGGCAGTTGGCATTGTAGTTATCACCACTTGAATTACTACACTCAAAGTCATTGGTTTTAATGATTGCCCAGTAAGCGTTACTGTAAGCATCGCCTGTATCATCATCGGTGCGGCTTTCTCCATCCCAAACAATACGTAACAATGGGTGTGATAATACCGAATCATCTGTTTTAGCTGATGTACCTTTGTTATGCACTTGCATTAAGGTCATCTCTTGTCCATCACTGCTATTAGCTACTGATGCACTTGGGTTGATCGGTAATACCTCTGCACTTAAGGTATAAATTTTACTGGTATTCGTTTTAAAGTTATCAACAAAGCGTAACTCAGAGCGGTTGCTGTCATCACTCATAGAGAACGTTAGCCACCCTGTGTCGCTATCAATATAGAAATAGTCATTATCAAACCCGTTATATTCACCTGCGTCCACTACATCGCTTTTACTGCTACTTGGTGGATTGTTTTGTTGTAAATTGGCTTGGTTAAGTGCCTTAATATAAGCAGGGACATCGTATGGAACTTGATTGGCTTGTGTAGGTGCAGTGGTTGAACCTGAGTTAGACGGGCTTTCTGTTGTGTCATTGCTGCCACCACTTCCACCACTCCCGCCACACGCAGAAAGGATAACTGATAATAAAGTGATTGCTGGTATTTGAAGTTTCACGGTTTGAGTTCCATGTTTATGATAGTTGGAAATAGAAAAAGGCTTGTTAAAGTAATTAGAGTAAGTTTTTATAAATATATTGAATATGATGGGAGCTTAATAAGCTGAACTTAATAATTAAGCCCAGCTTATTAACTTATCATGTTGGTATTTTACAACCCAAATTGAGTTGCACGCTCTATGATTTGTGCTTCGGTTAATGCAGTATTCCAAGTTGCTATATTATCTAAGCTACCGTCAAGGTTTTTATCTGAATTACTTGAACCTCCACCTATCACAAACTTATCTGTTGCTACGTTTTTTGCTGGCTTAAAAGTAACGCTTTTACTTTCAGACTTAACACCATTAATATAAATAGTAATTGTTCCATAATCATCGTTACTTGATTCGGAGTTATACCAATTATATTAAATAAGTGATCTAAATTTTGCGCAGGAAAAATGACTGAGTTCAAGGCGTAATTTGAGTTAAATAGTTGTTCTATTTGCGAAAATGACAACGAAGAAATAAGTTATTTTAACAAGTAAAATAGATCAGTTAATTAGTGTGATTGGTATTATATACTGCTGCTATATGATTCCATGATTCAGTTGTTAAAGGATTGGAAGTAGCCACTTCTGTTGATAAACCTTCTCCTGTTTCTGTATCAATTGCCCCATATATTTTAAATTTAACAGTGCTATCATCTTTTTCAATATATGTTTTAAATCCTAAATATTCTTTAGTATCTGCAAAATCAATAAGTGCAACATCATTTGCAATCGTTCTACTAGATAGGTTTAAAACGGTTTCTAAAGTGAATGAGCCAGTAAGCTGATCAGCCCCAGATCCTGCTTCACTTGTATATTCTAAATGAGCATAAGGTTTATTACTTTCTTCTATATTGACATCTACTTCTTCTACTTCAGCTACATCCTGATCAAATTTTAATGCTGTATTTTCATCGCCTGTAGCTCCCATTGCTTGGCTAATTACAAACGTATCATTATTTGAGCCTTTTAAAGGGGTTGAAGCAGAGCCACTGTTTGTATATGCACCATTAGTAAAATTAAATTCATCTACTGCTTCAGGAAACTCACCATCGCCGCCTTCACTACCATCTCCACTGCCGCCTGCACTGCCATCATCGCCGCCTTCACTACCGTCTTCGCCGCCATCAGTAGAGCCTGTGCCGAAACTAACTATTTGCACTGTTGCTTCAGAAGAGCTCTTATTGTAAATAGCATCTGCATTGAGTTCTGGATCTAAAGATTCACCTTCAGTGTAAGAGTCAAAGTTATCGCTAAATACTGAGGCACCAGCGTCTTCGATAACCACATCATCTACATTGAATTCATGATTTGACTGCCCTGATGTATCGCCTAATTTAAATGAGATAACCGTTACTGGTGTTTTGTCTTTACTCGCATAAGGGCCAAAGAATGTTTCGCCTCCATCAAGCGAGAATGAATAAGTTGTTTCATCCCATTTTGCAACAAAATCAATAGCATCACCTTCAGTATAAGTGGCACCTTCTACTTCAATTTGATCGCCATTTTCATCACGTTGCTTGATGACACCATTACTAGCAAAAATAATATCACCATGCAGGTTACTGTTTGAAGTACCTTCTGAATAAATAGATACGTAGCCTGTATTTTTTGTTTCTTCAGACGTAATAGTCGTATCTGAATCTAGTTGTAGTTGTAGTGTTGCACTAACTTGGCCTGACACAATTTCGCTAACCTGTGCGGCATCTGCTAGTTTAACTCTTAGTTCACCACCATCATCTATTAGTGTATCTAGAATTTGAGCAGCTAGGTTTGTACCTGAACCTGAGTCAGTACCAGAGCCTGAACCAGTACCTGAACCAGTACCTGAATCAATACCAGAGTCAGTTCCTGAACCTGAACCACTATCTGTAGAATTTGGGGTTATGTCATCACAGCCAAAAAGTAATACAGCACTTAGTGCTGCTGCCACTTTAGTTAATTTCATTTTTTGTCCCTTTTTCATATTCATTCCCTTCTGCTAAATATCTTTAGTATGATTTATAAGCTTATTCTTAAGGAAGCTCATGGAAGAGGCAAACACGCTGTATGAATAAAATGATCTTGCTCTCATTGATGCCCTTTTATGGTCAATAAAGGAGATCTAAGCAACATTTTTAAGCTTGTTTTTAAGGGTATTTGTATGTTTATTTGCTTGTTTTTATCCTGTTGAAAGTTAAATTATTTCAAAATAAAAGCTTTATTCTGTTCTTCATTCTTAATTTTTTTATTAGAAAATCAAATGGAAATGTAAGGGGTAATAAATTAAGTTCTTTTAAATCAGTAGCATATGATTTTCTTTTAATGTTTTTTATTTTTTAGACTTTAAGTGTAAAAGTACAAGGGTACGTAATAGTCATTTTAATATCACGTTTATATTCTTGTATGATTAAATGGATTTTTATGAGAGTCGTTATTATTGTATTTGTGGTATTTATGTTTAATTTTTAAGATAAATGTTGTTGTGACATCACAAATAAATACATAGAAGCTTTATGTCATTGTGGTTGTTGATATGCACTGGTATTGAGCAAATAGTAAATAATACTACTACTGTTCGATAGGTTTATTAGGTGGATAAGAAGCTAAATCTAGCCATTAATACACATAAAAAATAAGATTGTTATGCACAGTATGACACTTTGTATGATGGGAATAGGGAAAGCGTAACCCGCTATAGATTAGTGTGTTGAAATGTAGTGTGCGGAAATCAATAAGGTATAAAAAAACGGCTATCAAGCTAGATTAATAGCCTGGATAGCCGTTAGATTCATTGATTATCTAATTACTTTTCTAATGAAGTGAAGTAATCAAAGATTTTTGGTACGTCGTTTTGACCAAGACCAGCATCAACAGCTGCTTGTAAGTTTGCAGATGTACCTTCAGCAATTAAAGATTTAGTGTTTAAATCGTTACACATAGCAACAAAGTAACCAAGGTCTTTGTTTGCATTAGCAACAGAGAAACCTAATTTTTCTTCGCCATCTACAGCGTAGAATTTAGTGAATTGCATGAAAGGAGAGTTTGATGGACCAGCTGACATGATGTCAAATAATTGTTGACCGTCAACACCAGCTGCTTTAGCTACTGCGAATGCTTGTGACATAGCAGTTACTGTAGTCATACCGATGAAGTTATTGATTAATTTAGTTGTATGACCAGCACCTAATTTACCTAGATGGAATACGTTTTCGCCTTGCTCTTCTAGAAGAGGTTTAACTTTTTCAAATGTCTCAAGGTCACCAGCAGCCATGATGTTTAATAGACCATCTTTAGCGTGTGCAGGTGTACGACCTAGTGGTGCATCGATCATACCACAACCTTTTTCTGCTAGTTGTGCACCGATTTGGATTGTAGAAGCAGGGATAGATGTACCGAAGTCAATTAATGTAGATCCTGGTTTGATACCAGCTAAAACACCATCTTCACCGTTAACGATTTTTTCAACAACAGCTGAAGTTGTAAGACAAAATTCAACAACGTCAGAAGCCGCTGCTAATTCTTTTGCAGAAGTAAATTGAGTTGCGTTACCACGAGCAAGCACAGCATCAACTGCATCTTGGCTTAGGTCCATTACGTTTACTTGGTAGCCACGTTTTTGTAGGTTTTCAACCATGTTGCCGCCCATAAGGCCAAGACCGATAAAACCGATTACTGGTTTAGTCATAATATTTAACTCCTGAATATATTAATTGTATGATGATTTAAAATCGTGGTAAATGATATAGATCTGATCCAATGATAGCAATCGTTGATACTTTATAAGTGCTGATTTTGTGTTAATAATTGAAGATTGATCAAGGTGAGGTAAAGAAGTTTTGCAAATAAATTGCCAATTATCTTTATTGTAAAGTCGTTAAATTCACTGATTAATGAGTAAGTTATAGGATTAAGGCTAGAATAAAAACTGGCTGCTTTACAACCAGTTTTTAATATTTATTTAATCAATAATGTTATGTCATGGTAACAAACTCTTCTGAGCCTGTTGGGTGAATCGCAACAACACTATCAAAATCAGCTTTAGTCGCGCCCATTTTCATTGCCACAGCGAAGCCTTGAATCATTTCGTCAACAGTAAAGCCGATACCGTGAAGGCCTACGACCACTTCATTATCACCAGCACAAACCAATTTCATTTTGCATGGCTGGCGGTGTTTAGTAACTGCTGAATACATAGCAGTAAAGCCAGATTGGTAAACTTTAACGTTTTTCTCGCCATATTGCTCAACCGCTTCAGATTCCGTTAGACCAATGGTACCAATCGGTGGGTGACTAAATACAACTGTTGGGATCAAGTTGTAATCCATTTTAGCTTCAGGCTTGTTGTTAAATAAACGTTCTGATAACTGACGACCTGCTTTTATTGCGACAGGGGTAAGCTCTACGCCATTTTCCATAATATCGCCGACACAGTAAATCCCAGGGATATTCGTTTCTTGGTACTCATCGACCTTGATATAACCAGCTTTGTTGGTTTCAACGCCTGTTGCTGATAAGTTGATTTGGTCAGTGCTAGGGTGACGACCAATAGCCCAAATTAACGTATCAACATTTTGACTTTGACCATTTTCTAGGTGCAATGTGATGCTACCATCATCTTCTTTAGTGACTTCTTTTGGTGTTGAGTGAGTATGCAGGGTAGGGCCTTCAGCTGCCATTACCTCGACTAACGTGTCAACGATTAATGGGTCAAAGCTACGTAAAGGTGATTCTTTACGCACAAAAAGATGTGTCTCTGTACCTAGTGCACTTAAAACACCAGCGATTTCTACTGCAATATAACCAGCACCGACGATAGCGACACGTTTTGGTTGCTCAACAATATCAAAGAAACCGTTTGAGTCGATACCTAATTCCGCACCAGGAATGTTTGGAATAGTAGGGCGGCCACCTGTTGCAATAGTAATGTGTTTAGCTGTGTATTGTTTGCCGTCAACTTCAACGGTATTTTTATCTACAAAAGTCGCAAAACCTTTAATTACTTCGACTTTGTTTTTTCCTAAAACACGGTCATAAGACTCATGGATGCGACCGATATAAGCTTGACGGTTTTCAACCATTTTTGCCCAACTAAAGCCTTTTACATCTAAATCAAAGCCGTAATCTTCAGCGTAAAGGTTAATCGCTTCGGCAACTTGTGCTCCGTGCCACATTACTTTTTTAGGTACACAACCTACATTAACACAAGTACCACCAAGATCTTTCGCTTCGATAATGGCAACTTTTGCACCATACATTGAAGCACGATTTGCTGAAGCGATACCGCCGCTTCCGCCACCAATACAGATGTAATCAAAATCAAATTGTTTGTCGCTCATGGAGACCTCATTTTATTCTAGAATACTGAAAGCTAATTGAAATTTTTTGAATAGGGTTAAGTTACAGTATTCCCGTAATAAACCATAGTGCTGAGGTGGAATTTTTTATTTTATGTTAGCTAAAGTCTCAATAACTGAAGTATTTATTCTGAGGAGTAAGGGAGAGAGGGGCTTTATCAGAATGCTTTGTAAGCATCCTGATAAATTAATGGCTTTTTATATTTAGAGAGTACAGATTAGCTGTTTATATCCAACTAAATAGACAAGTCGCCTATTATTAGCCTTTAGTTACCATGTCGTAGGCCCATGTTAACCATGGTGTTAATGCTTCTAAATCGCTTTGTTCAACCGTACTACCACACCAAATACGTAAGCCACTAGGCGCATCTTTATATGCACCAATATCAAAAGCAACTTCTTTATCAGCAAGTAATTTAATAAATTGCTTCAATTGCTGATCGGATAAATCAACAGAGAAACATACGCTGGTGTTGGAGCAAATATCTTCGCTTTCTGCTAAAAATTGGATCCATTCATTATTTGCAACAAATTCGCTTAATACAGCAAGGTTAGCTTGAGATTTTTGGATACAAGCTTCAACGCCGCCAATTGACCTAACCCAGTTTAATGCATCCTGATAGTCTGCTACACACAACATAGAAGGTGTATTAATCGTTGCGCCTGTAAAAATACCATCAATTAATTTGCCACCGGCGGTTAAACGAAATATTTTTGGTAGTGGCCAGCTTGGAGTGTAACTTTCTAAACGTTCAACGGCTCGTGGGCTTAAAATAATTACGCCGTGACCACCTTCGCCACCTAATACTTTTTGCCAGCTAAAAGTGGTTACATCTAATTTTTCCCAAGGCATCGACATCGCAAAAACGGCAGAAGTGGCATCACAAATAGTCAGTCCACCACGTTGTTCACTAATGAAGTCTGCATTGTTAACCTTGACACCTGAGGTCGTTCCATTCCAAGTGAAAATACAATCATTTTCAGGGTTAACCTGGCTAAGATCAGGCAGTTGTCCATAACCCGCTTTGATCTCATTTACCTTTTCTAGTTTTAGTTGTTTAGTGATATCAGTAAACCAACCTTTACCAAATGATTCCCAATAACAAATATCAACAGCGCGTGGGCCCAACATTGACCACATGATCATTTCCATTGCCCCAGTATCAGAAGCAGGTACGATACCAACACGATAACCTTCAGGCAGATTCAATAGCTCAGCAGTATCATCTATTACTTTTTGCAAAGCACCTTTACCCAATGCAGAGCGATGTGAGCGACCTAGTGTTGATGTATCTAATGAAGCTAAGCTGTATCCAGGTCGTTTAGCACAAGGGCCAGATGAAAAGTTAGGTGTGTTCGGTTTAATCGTTGGTTCTGGGGTACTCATTGAATCGGGTCCTTTTAAAGCAATTTAGGTGAGGGAGGATAAAAAATAATGTTATTTGCCTATGCTGTACAGCATTATTTTAGCTAATACTTAATTAATTAACAGGTTATTGTTTAATTGCAGTCTGTATGAGAATGGCCAACAAGTAGTTAAATCTTCTTAAGCCAATAAATACGTCATTAAGATTAAACACAAGATTGAATATAAGGCGATTGGTTAAAATAAGAGTAGAGAAAGAAAGTAGTAATGCACCAGAAAGCCTAAATTTAGGTAATAAGCGTGATAAAAAGAGTTGTTTGATTACTTTACAGTCAGTTGTTTCATTTTCATTAAAAAAGCGCTTTACTTTATTTTTGGCTTAGGTATTATCCGTTCCGTCTGCAGGGGTGTAGTTCCAACGGCAGAACGACGGATTCCAAATCCGTATGTTGGGAGTTCGAATCTCTCCACCCCTGCCACATTTTATATGAAGCCTCGACATTGTCGGGGCTTTGTTGTTTCTAGGGTTATCAAAACGTTAGGTAGCTTTATTCCTTAATATTAAATTTTATACTGCTTGTTTTGACCTTTTTCCTATAGATATTCCTGTATATATTTCAATTTTCAATCGCTTTAAAAAATTATAATCCATTATTCTTTCCTAAAGTTGCTTTTTTATTCTTACTCCCTGCATTTCAAGGTTATTTGCAATTCTGTGATAAATGTTTGTTTTTAAAGCTCATATTAGTTTTATCATACGTAATACAATTATCTTATTTCACATTCTTATACCAATTATATTAAATAAGTGATCTAAATTTTGCGCAGAAAAAATGACTTAGTTTAAGGCGTAATTTGAGTTAAATAGTTGTTCTATTTGCGAAAATTACAACGAAGAAATAAGTTATTTTAGCAAGTAAAATAGATCAGTTAATTAGTGTGATTGGTATTAGTTTGAATAGGGTTTAAAACGTCCATGCAATCAAATATTTAATTATTACTTTAGGAGTTCTCGTGGTCATAAATCGTCATTTATCAAAATACTCATCTTTAATTGCGTTGGTAACAACGTTATTTTTTTCAGGCTCTATATTTGCTCAAACGTTTGTTAATACAGATGCTCAAAAATTAGAGCAAACAAAAGTAAGTTTGCAAAATAAAACGGCATCAGCAGAAAGTTTAGCTGCTTACCAAGAGTTACTATCTCAAGCTGATGAGTTATTAGCGACTAAAAACCAAAGTGTGATGGACAAGGGGTTTACTGCACCTTCTGAAGATAAGCATGATTATCTTAGTCTAAGCCGCTATTGGTGGCCAGATCCAAGCAAAGAAGATGGCTTACCATGGATTCGTAAAGATGGACAAACAAATCCAGACACTCAAAAAGGGGATGTTGATAAAGGAAGAATAGAATTTACGACTAAGAGCATCCAAGATCTTTCTTATGCTTATTATTATTCTGGAAATGAAAAGTATGCTGAAAAAGGTGTTAGCCAAATCCGTACATGGTTTTTAGATGATGCGACTCGCATGAACCCAAACCTTCAATATGCTCAAAGTGTACCAGGTAATGACAATGGTCGTCGTTCAGGCATATTAGATGGACGTATCATTCCACAACGTGTTTTGGATTCAATCACAATTTTCTCTGCATCTAAATACTGGACTGCTGATGATGAGAAAAAGATGAATGCTTGGTTAACTGAATACTTAACTTGGTTAACAGAAAGTGATCTAGGGAAAGAGGGAGCAAAACAGACAAATAACCACGGTTCTTGGTATGCATACCAAGTGTCAGCAATTGCACTTTATTTAGATAAAACTGAAAAAATTGCACCTGCTGTTGAATTGGCACAAACTATTTTTGCTGGCCAATTTGATAAAGAAGGGGCGCAACCTCATGAATTAGAGCGTACTCGTTCTTATTTCTACAGTGCTTTTAATCTTGATGCATTAACAGCTGTTGCAATGGTTGCAGATAAAGCTGATATTTCTTTTTGGGATACTAAAGCAGAAAACGGCGCGACGTTATTAACAGGTATTGATTTCTTAATTCCAGCAGCTAATGGTGCTGAGTGGACTTATAATATTAGTGTGCAAGGTGTCGTGCCTGATTACTTGATTCCTAGTTTAGCTCGTATTCCTCAAGATCTTCGCAGTGAAGCTGAGCAGTCTTTATTAGATGCTCGCATTGAAGGGCTAAAAAATAATGATAAGAAAGAGTTATACCAAGAGAAAATGTACTTTAGATACTTATTAAAAATGCCGTTATTTATTTAATCTGAAACATATTATAGATAATTAATACAAGGTCACCGTAAGGTTAATGTCGTTCAGCTTAAGTGAACGGCATTCAGTCTGTACAGTCATTTATGTGTAATATCAATATGTAATAGATCTTCATTAATACAGTTAAAGCTAGGTCTAAATTAAACTAGATCGTATTAAATCACTTTTAATATTATTCAAGGTGAAGAATTCCAAATCCGTATATTGGGAGTTCGAATCTCTCCCCTTGCCACATTTTATATGAAGCCTCGACAATTAATTGTCGGGGCTTTGTTGTTTCTACAACCCTCTATTTTTTTATTCATGTTAGTTTCTATTTTATCTACGCACTAATCCTTTTCTCTTCTGTTATTTTTTATATTATTTTAGTCATAATAATTTGCGTTAAATACCAAATAGTAATCTAATTTACGCTATCTAATTGTTTGAAATATGAAGTCCTGCCTGTACTATGTTATTAACCTTCCCCAGAAAATTAAAAGTGAGATTTAACTTATATGATAGATTTTTTTGCAGTCTTTATTTTCTTGTTTGCTGTAATAGACCCGATTGGCACTATACCTGTCTTTATTGGGGTCACTAGCTTATTTGATAAAAAAGAGAAAGTGAAAGTTGCATTAAAAGCGACCTTTTACTCTGCCATTATTCTACTCTTTTTCTTGGTGGCTGGTGAGTATGTAATGACTTCTATTGGTATTCCTTTATCTGCATTCCAAATTGCAGGCGGGATTATTTTATTTTTATTCGCTTTATCTATGATTTTTGGTGAAAGTAAACCCGATGTAGAGTTAAAGATTGCGCCAAAACAGAGTGAGACGGCCATTTTTCCTTTAGCGACACCATCAATTGCGAGTCCTGGCGCTATGTTGGCTATTGTATTATTAACTGAGAACTCCAAACATACAATTTGGGAGCAGACTCAAACCGCACTGGTCATGATCTCGGTTTTATTAATTACTATGGTACTTATGTTATTAGCGACACAAATTCATCGTGTTATTGGTAATGCTGGTGCAAGTTTAATTAGTCGTGTGATGGGGATGATATTAGCCTCAGTTGCGGTAACGAATGTGCTAGGGGGTGTTACCAGTTATTTTTCATTATCCCTTTAACTTTTATTGTTAATTTTAAAAAGCTTTTCACTTTATCTCTACCAATTTTCTTACACGAATAAACACAATGAAGCTTGTTACCCTAGCAAGCTTCAATGCAAACCCTTGGCTAATACCAATCACACTAATTAACTGCTCTATTTTACTTGTTAAAATAACTTATTTTTTCGTTGTGATTTTCGCAAATAGAACAACTATTAAAGAATTAACATCTTATCGTTAATTCTCCGATAGACTATTAACGAAGTTAATCGACGAAAGGCTTAAATTACGCCTTGAACTCAGCCATTTTTCCTGCGCAATGTTTAGAACATTTATTTAATATAATTGGTATAAGTAAGCGTTCCGCAAACCTCCCTTTAATAAGTTGGTTCAAAATAAAGGAAAGGGGGTATATGATGCGAATCATGTATAAGCTTTATACTGGTTAATAATGTCCGCTAACATTACCTAAACTGATGTAAATCATATCTATTGATGGTACTAAAAAGGTAAATTAGCAAACATTATTATTTACGTTCGAACTAACTTAGACTTTGCTTTATAATGTGCTCTATATCAAAGTATAGGCGATATCAGGTTGTATTGTGGCTTTGCCATTATGAAGCCTATTAGAACTAGGTAAAACAATAAGAATTCTATAGTTTTTAAATTAAATAAGAGGACTCATCATGTCAGTTAAAAAAATGGTTGATTTAGACTTAGCCGGTAAACGTGTATTTATTCGTCAAGATCTTAATGTGCCAATTAAAGATGGTAAAGTAACGTCTGACGCGCGTATTCGTGCTTCTATTCCAACTATCAAGTTAGCGTTAGAGAAAGGCGCTAAACTAATGATAACGTCTCACTTAGGCCGTCCAACTGAAGGTGCATCTGCTGAAGAAAACGCAGCATTCTCTTTACAACCAGTTGTTGATTACTTAAATGAAGCGCTAGATGTACCTGTTCGCTTAGCGACTGACTATTTAAATGGCCTTGAAGTAAACGAAGGTGAAGTTGTTGTTCTTGAAAACGTTCGTTTTAACAAAGGCGAAAAGAAAAACGATGAAACACTATCTAAGCAATTAGCTGCATTATGTGATGTATATGTAATGGATGCATTTGGTACGGCTCACCGTGCTCAATCTTCTACTAATGGTGCTGGTCTATTTGCTCCTGTTGCATGTGCTGGCCCACTATTAGCTGCTGAATTAGAAGCACTAGGTAAAGCAATGGACAAGCCAGCTCGTCCGTTAGTTGCTATCGTTGGTGGTTCTAAAGTATCGACTAAACTAACTGTATTAGAGTCTCTATCTAAAGTTGCTGACCAACTAGTTGTTGGTGGTGGTATTGCTAACACATTTATCGCAGCACAAGGCCACAATGTTGGTAAATCATTATATGAAGCGGACTTAGTTGATACAGCTAAAAAATTAATGGTTGATTGTGCAATCCCTGTTGCAACTGATGTTGCTTGTGCAAAAGCATTTGATGAAAATGCTGAAGCTGAAATTAAAAACGTTGCAGACGTGCAAGATGATGACATGATCTTCGACTTAGGTCCTGAATCAACTGCTGCATTAGCAACTATCTTAAAAGAAGCAAAAACAATTCTTTGGAACGGTCCTGTTGGCGTATTTGAATTCAAAAACTTTGAAGCGGGTACAGCTGGTATTTCTAAAGCAATTGCAGAGTCTGAAGCATTCTCTGTTGCTGGTGGCGGCGATACATTAGCAGCAATTGATAAATTTAATATCACGGCAGATGTTTCTTACATTTCTACTGGTGGTGGTGCTTTCCTTGAATTTGTTGAAGGTAAAGAGTTACCAGCTGTTGCAATGTTAGAATTACGTGCCAACGATTAATCAAATGTTTATAGCGAGTTTTTAACTCGCTTTTTTATACGTTATCTTTGTGCGATAATTAAAAGTATAAATATATTTTAAAATTTAATAATAGATAGGATGTATCACATGACTAAAATCTTAGACGTTGTAAAACCTGGTGTAATTACTGGTGATGATGTTCAAAAAGTATTTGCTGTTGCTAAAGAGCATAAATTTGCACTTCCAGCTGTAAATGTTGTTGGTTCTGATTCAATCAATGCTGTACTTGAAGCTGCTGCTAAAGTTAAAGCACCAGTTGTTATTCAGTTTTCAAATGGCGGCGCTGCGTTCAATGCTGGTAAAGGCCTTAAACTTGAAGGGCAAGAAGCGGCAATCTTAGGTGCTGTTTCTGGTGCTAAGCATGTTCACGCAATGGCTGCTGCTTACGGCGTTCCAGTTATTCTACATACTGACCACGCGGCTAAAAAATTATTACCATGGATTGACGGACTATTAGACGCTTCTGAAGCTCACTTCGCTGAAACTGGTAAGCCATTATTCTCTTCACACATGATCGACCTTTCTGAAGAGCCACTAGAAGAAAACATTGAAATCTGTGGTAAATACCTAGCTCGTATGGAAAAAATGGGTATGACGCTAGAAATCGAACTAGGTTGTACTGGTGGTGAAGAAGACGGTGTTGATAACTCTGATATGGATGAGTCTTTACTTTACACTCAACCATCAGAAGTTGATTATGCATACGTTGAACTATCAAAAATCAGCCCACGTTTCACTATCGCTGCTTCTTTCGGTAACGTACACGGTGTATACAAGCCAGGTAACGTTAAACTGACTCCAACAATCCTACGTGATTCACAAGCATACGTTTCTGAAAAGCACGGTATTGCTGCTGATGCATTAAACTTCGTATTCCACGGTGGTTCTGGTTCTTCTGAAGCAGAAATCCAAGAGTCTATCGGTTACGGTGTTATCAAAATGAACATCGATACAGATACACAGTGGGCATGTTGGGATGGTGTTCGCGGTTACGAAGCTGCTAACCGTGATTACTTACAAGGTCAAATCGGTAACCCAACGGGTCCTGATGCACCTAACAAAAAATACTACGATCCACGTGTATGGTTACGTGCAGGCCAATCATCAATGGTTGCTCGTTTAGAGAAAGCATTCTCTGATCTTAATGCTATCGACGTATTATAATTTATTGTTTACTCAGTAAATAACTAAGCCAGCTTAATTGCTGGCTTTTTTTTATCTAAAAAATGTCGATCTTTAGGTTATTACTTGCGGTTTGGAAGTGCATTCTTTTTTCTCTTGAAGGTAAAAAAAGCTGCTTTAAGTGAGTAATGAAAGCTGCGCAGTCTTGATCAGAGTAACTACTTTCAATACTGATATAAGTACTTAGCTTCTCTGGTGTTAAGTGAATCGTCAAATAATCTTGGTCTCGGATAGCGTTGAGGGAATATCCTTTAGGTTTAAAGCTAAAATGATCTATTGTTAACCCTTCAAAAAAATCATCTATTTTGATTGCCGATAAAATCTGTTCTTTTGGTACGTGTTTATTTTGTAAGCTGCATGAAAAATCACTTTGCAGTCCGTGAAACATATAGATATTCTGCGTTATGATGGTTTTATCTGAACACTCGCCAAATACAAATAAGTCCCCTTGGTACTTATCATTCCAGTGTTGTTGATGGCCATTAAAATATCTTTTTAATAATAGATTATCTTGTTCAAAGTTACTGCTTTGGCATTCTGGTTTTAGGGCTTGGTGACGTTGGAAAATAAGTGTGCTGATTGTTTCTTTTGTTAGTGCTTGTTGTAGAAAAAGAGCCGCTTTAACAAGCTGAGTATTACCACAGGTAATCAGCAACAGTTTGTTTTTCCATACAAATAAACTAGATTCTGAAAGTAAGTATGCTTTTATATCTGTATTCTCAATACAGGAGAGGATCTCTGCGCCTGAATGAGTCACTAATGTTTGCCAAAACAGCTCATCCAGTGCAAGTAGATTGACTTCTTTTGTGGCTAACAATAAGCGTTTCTCAGTGCCTTCATAGAACATGGTTAGTTCTATTGTTAATTGCGCTACCGACTAAACTGGATACAGCAATAGCCATATAAAAGGTACCGATAATACTTTCCATATAAACTAGAAAACGTGAAAGGGGAGTTGTTGCTAATAAATCACCAAACCCTGATGTAGTTAGTGTGACATAACTAAAGTAGATTAAATTGGGAAAATGATCTTGCCATTGCGTACCGTTTAATCCATTAAATGAGCTCGGAATAAACTCCATTAATAATAAATATAAAGTCGCCCAAATCAAACCTAGCAATAAATAAATACAAATAGAGCCGATGATATTGTTCTTGGTGATAGAGCCTGAGAAGAGGGCTTGTTTAGCAGCTTCTTTTAATGTGATGATGTAAAACAATAACATGAATATAAGGTGTAAATAGCTCAGACCGATAAAATCAAGCACGTGCACTAAAAATGCAGTAACACCTGTCCCTAAGACGAGCAACAAGCCACTCTTAAAGGCAAAACTACTAGATTTAACACTAAGTACCCCTATTGACATGGTAACCACTGTCATTCCCAATACTAGAGATTGCCCTAATGCTGTTCTTGCAAAAAACTGTTCAACACAAGCGCTAGAGAAAAGTAGCAGGATAAGAGAGAGTAAAAGATAAGAAAAGTTATCTTTGCCTGTTATTCTTTTAGGGGGCTGTTTGCTCATGTTGATTTGCTTTCCTATTTTTAATACGGGTATTGAAGTGTAGTTAATTAACATACGTATTTTAAGTTGTTGTCGTGCGGTATTCACTAAATTGATGAGGAAAGGTCCCAATATCATCAATTTAGTGAAAAATAGAATATTGCAGAGGGATTGTCTACTCTTTATATCAGTGATATCAGGAGGTAAAGGTTAGCTTTACTAGTCGTATTGACGTTCGCTTCGGGGCGGTGACTTTAGTCTCCCTGCTTGCATCAAAGCA